>JBBAAB010000080.1:0-6668 GCA_041658445.1 Thermoleophilia bacterium | reverse complement strand
ACCGGCGGATCCCCCACCACAATCAATCCCATGATCAGCAGGGCCTGGATGATGCTCATGATACATGTGCATCCCCCACCTGTTGGGTGGCCTGAGGTTGCGAAGGCTGCACCGACCTTGCCAACCAAGGCTGAATTGTGTTTCAGACCATTTATCCGCCGGAACAAATCCAAAACCTGTGGCGCGGCGCTTCCATAATAGGTAGGAGATCCGATGACGATGGCGCCATAGCCGGGTAAATCGGACATGCGCTCGCTGGCTTCGTTGATCGTCACTAAGTCGACCTGGCCTCCGGCATCCCGAGCGCCTTCAGCCACAGCTTCAGCCATTTTTTTGGTGTTGCCACTCACAGAGTAATAGGTGATTAGAATCCTGGCCATGTGCGAATCCTTCTCCTTGCAGGTTTCCAATTTCAAATAGACATTTGGTTGTTCTCTTTCGTTGAGTAACAGAGTTGTCCATGGAAACAGCCCCAACGCTTGGCCATGATTTGTGTCCGGCTTAAGATCTACCAGGTTTTGGAAGGTGGCAGCCCAGGGAGAATTTCTATCGCTGGAGATTGTACCAGACCTGCGGGATGAACTCAAACTTGCCTCTTTACCTCACTTGACAACCCACCAGGCTATATTGATAACGAACAAATTCACATTCAATGGCGGATATAATCAGGAACTTCCTCGCGTTCAGAAAATGTCTTCTGTACGCTTTGACTGATCTCGGGATTAGTTGAATCGACGACAATTCTGTCAGAATTGATTACCACAAAGGATCCGAGGATGGCTCTTACCCCAAAAATGCTGGCAGGAAACCCAGATGCTCCAAAACGGATCGCCTTGTTAGGCGTGCCCTTTGACAACGCATCCAGCCTGGGAAGGCCGGGCGCCCGTTATGCCCCAACCCGCATCCGGACGGCTCTCGGCTGGAATTTGAACCGGGTGCGAAACAACTCCTTCTATGATGTTGAAGCAGGGCGAATTATCCACCTGGATGATTACGGAGTGATGGATTATGGGGATTGCTTCATCGCCGGCTACGACCAGCTCGAGACATTCAATCATGCCCGTTTGGCGATGGCTGAAGTCTTACAGGCTGGGGCGTTCCCGATCGCCCTGGGTGGGGATCATGAGGTTTCAATCCCCCTCCTTCAAGCCTTCCACGACCAGACGGAGGGACCTTTGGGAATCATCCACGTGGATGCTCATCTCGACCTGGTGGATGAAAACCCTCGTCAAGGACGTTTTTCCGGCTCCAGCCCTATGCGGCGTGCCCTGGAGATGGGGCGCTTCAACGCGAAGAATCTGGTTCAGGTTGGCGTTCGCGGGTTCAACTACCCGGATCAATTTGAATACATCGCCGACCAGGGGATTCACCATATCACGGCCTTAAAAGTACATGAGATCGGGGGGCAGGCTGCAGCCGAACGGGCAGTAGAAATTGCCTCCCGCGGCGGCGCCCAGATATACCTGAGTTTTGATATGGATGCGCTGGATTACGCCTTTGCCCCGGGAACCGGAGGGGATGAAGGGGGAGGGCTTACCTCTGCCCAAATCCTTCAGTTCATGCGCATGGTGGCTCCTCGGGTTGAGGCCATGGACATCGTAGAAGTGAATCCGATGGTCGACCAACAGGATGCCACGAGTGGCCTGGCAGCCCAGATTATCTTTACGGTGATCTCATCCAGGGTTTCGGCGGGTTGTTGAGGTGAGCCAGATGCACCGCGCATGCCATTCGTGCCTGGATTCCCGAGATAGTAAACAGGCCGAAGGTAGACCTGGCGTTTTGTTCTGCAGCCTGGTCA
Source organism: Thermoleophilia bacterium (assembly GCA_041658445.1). GTDB lineage: Bacteria > Actinomycetota > Thermoleophilia > BMS3ABIN01 > BMS3ABIN01 > JBAZWE01. The sequence continues at coordinate 4,870 of JBBAAB010000080.1, read as the reverse complement.
CGGTGCCGGAGATGGGCTATGGGCTAACAGGTAGGCACCTCAGACATGACTGGGGTAGATCGGGGACGGTAGGCAGAGTTGTTCCAAGTGGATGCTCTCGATCAGTACACATGCCTTGACCGGGGACAAGGCGATACGAAGCGGGTAAACGCCATCCTGATTGGCTGTCCCCTGGCCAGTCAGGCTGAGAATATTTCAAACATCATGATAGGAAGCGCGTCCTATGCAGATGAAACATCTTTTTCTAGACGATTACTCAGAAGGAGCCCACCCGAGGATCTTGAAGGCCTTGGAGGAAACGAATTGGAGTCAAGAGCCGGGTTATGGCGATGATGGTTTCTGCAGGCAAGCTGCTGAGATGATCAAAGCAAAAATTGAAAACCCGTCTGCCTCCGTTCATTTTGTTTCTGGAGGAACGCAAGCGAATATCATCGTTTTGGCATCCCTGTTAAAACCGTATGAATCGGTCATTGCTCCTCAAACAGCGCATATCGCCATCCACGAAGCGGGTGCTATCGAATTAACGGGTCATAAGGTTAATGTAGTAGCTTCGAAGAATGGAAAAATCACGCCAGAACAAGTCACAGCCATCTGCGATGAACATACAGGGGGCCACACGGTCCTGCCCAAAGCCGTATTTGTATCCAACTCGACAGAAATGGGAACCATCTATAAGAAATCCGAGTTAGAGGGGCTGGCAGAAATTTGCCAACAAAAACACCTGTTTCTGTATTTAGACGGCGCCCGGCTTGGTTCCGCGCTAACATCGATTGAATCCGATTTGTCCCTAGCGGATTTGTCCAGACTCGTGGATGTTTTTTACATCGGGGCGACAAAAAACGGTGCATTGCTCGGCGAAGCGGTTGTCATCACCAGACCCGAACTACAGCCCGATTTTCGATACCACATTAAGCAAAGAGGGGGCCTTCTGGCCAAAGGCAGACTACTGGGGATTCAATTCGTAGAGCTATTTCGGGATAACTTGTATTTTAATCTGGCGAGGCATGCCAATGAAATGGCCTGCAGGCTGGTTCAAGGAATCACTGCGCTGGGTTATTCCTTCTTAACACCATCGACTACCAATCAAATTTTCCCCATCCTACCGGAATCAACCATCACAAAACTTCAACAAATATACGGATTCTATGTTTGGGAAAAAATGGATCGCGAAGATACTGCCATTCGGCTGGTTACTTCTTGGGCCACAAAAGATGAGGCTGTGGATGCTTTTCTAAACGACCTTAGGACCTTTCGAGGTGCAGCCTGACGCTCTAGAGATCATCTTCCCAGATGGGGGTGTTATCAAACCCCTTCTGCCCCTGGCTACTTGTGGGCTTTCGCTGGTACGGTTCATCAGCTTAGGTCATTCTCTGATGAGAAACATAACTGCGGGTCGCCTTTCTAAATAATATAATCGGTGCAGTTGTGGTGCAGATGCCATCCAAAACCGTGAACGGGATGGCCCTTATAGCCAACCCAGCCCTCATATATAGGACTTCACAGACACTACCACGCCACAGATACGGGATGGACACCTCCCCAGTTGGCTCATATTCATTGGGCTCAGGGTTCGAGTCCCTGGAGGCTCACCTAATAATTTGGTTGATGAATAGGACGACGTCCACAGCGCCGACAGGTTGGTGTGGATGTTGCGGATGCTCTTCTGGGAGAGACGCCGCGAGGCGCGGGGGGCGGCGGGTGCAGTTCTGGGCGGACATGGTCCTGCGCTACCCCGTGGAGTTGACCCGGTAGAGTGGAGACCCTCGATGTCCGCAACCAGCAAGCCATCGATGGGCACTGGTCTTACTTCGATTTCCTCTCACGCCTCATGGAAGACGAGGTCGAGAGGCGCGAACAAAAGCAGCTGGGCCTGCGCATCCGCCGGGCGACCCTGAACCCCTCCAAGACCCTGGAAGGGTTTGACTTCAACTTCAATCCCGGCCTCAACCGCCAACAGGTGCTCGACCTGGCGACCTGCACCTACATCCACCACAAGCGCAACCTGCTGATCTGCGGACCGACCGGCGTGGGCAAGACCCATCTGGCGCAGGCCCTGGCCCACGAGGCCTGCCGGCGAGGCTACGACGTTCTCTTTGCCAACACGCACCGCATGCTGCGCTTCATCAACGGCGGCCGGGCCGACGGCACCCTGGACCGCCGCCTGCAGGTCTATCTCCGCCCGGACCTCTTGGTCCTGGACGATTTCGGGCTCAAGCCGCTCCAGCCTCCCGCGCCGGAAGACCTGTATGACATCATCAACGAGCGCTACGAGCGCGGGAGTATCTTGCTTACCAGTAACCGCGCACCCTCCGAGTGGCCCGACCTGTTTGGAGACCCGCTGCTGGCCTCGGCCGGCCTGGACCGCCTGGCGCACAACTCCCATACGCTTCTCATCACCGGCGCCAGCTACCGGGCTCGCCGAGGCAGCCCCAAAGACGAGGAGGAACCCATTGACGAGATGGACGACGCCTGATCCCAATCCTTGAGAATCCATCCCATCAGCAGGAGACCTTCCCTCCTCCACGGCGATTGAGTGGACCAGTTTGGCCGATCATCGATGGACCAGTATCGGGCGACAATTGACAATTGCCCACCTGGGGTCGGCCAGACCCGGCGGCCGCCCTCCCTGGTGGCGCGGATGCGGTCCTTGGGTTTGACCCACTGCGAACGGGTGCGGGTCCTGGCGGCCCCGGGGTCCTTCTGTGGCGCATGAGTGTCTGGCAGAATGCCGATCAGGCACCAAGCAGGCGATTGGCCGCCTGAACATCAGGGCCCGCACCTTGCAAGGCTGCAAGAGGTGGGCGGGGATGCACAACGGCCTGCTCCTGTCGGGAACCTGGCTGGGGTGACCGATGTGGCTGGACTCAGGAAGGGGATGCCAGGCCTCCGTTTAGACGATCCGCCCACAGTCGGTGGGACAAACACAATAATCTTGAAGGTGTTTGACTTTTTGATAAAGGTTGGTATGCTGGGATACAAGTATACCGGCATAATACTAATCAGCTTAAATAGCGAGATCGGGGCAAGAGGTTCATGTGCCAGCCGATCTCAAGATCTATGAGGTTCTCTGATGACCCAGCATCTCTGGTACCAGGAATTATCTGGAGCCGTGATCGTTTGTGACCAGCAGTGGATCATCTATGACTTGTTTCCCATGTCCCCTGCACCCAAAAAGGGCAAAACCCAAGCCTGACTATCCTCAAAAGGAGAGGTATTATGCCAAAATATCGACTTGATCCCAATCCCCAGCGCGTTGCCTACGGGACTGCCGTTGGGATACTGCTGCTTGATGCACGGGTACCTTTTGTACCCGGCGATGTTGGCAATCATTCAACTTACAACTTCCCGGTCGTTTATCGGGTTGTCGAGGGACTATTCACCAAGCGAATTATCGAGGGCGATCCGGCGATGGCTGAGCCGATCATCCGGGCGGCGCAGGAGCTCGAAAAAGAAGGGGTTGCAGGGATTACCGCCGACTGTGGTTACATGGCACGTTTCCAAAAACAAGTGGCTTCTTCCGTGAATATCCCCGTTTTTCTTTCGAGCTGGATGCAGGTTCCGTTTATCAGCCGGATCCTACCCAGACAAAAGAAGGTCGCGGCCATCGTGGCCGACAGCCGCTTTATCCGCAAGGAAATCCTGGAGAACGCCGGTATTGACAGCTCGATCCCTCTGGTAATTGGCGGAATGGAGACCAAACCAGCTTTTGCTTCGGCGATCTTGAAGGAGGAGGGAGTGCTGGATACGGACCTGGTAGAAGCGGAAGTCATCGAGGTAGCTTGCGACCTGCTCAATCGTAATCCAGATGTTGGCGCCATATTCCTTGAATGCAGCTGCCTGCCTCCGTATAGCGCGGCGGTACAGCGAGCCCTGGGCTTACCGGTTTTCGATTTTATTTCTATGATCAATTTCGTCTATTCTTCTCTGGCCAAGAAACCCTACATAGGAACGATCTACTAATGAAAACCATAAAAGCTCCAGAATTGAAAGCCCTTTACGTGCGGATTGCCTCCGCATTGGGCGCCTCCCCGGAAGAAGCACAGATTTTTGCCCGCAGCCAGGTCCGGGCGGACCTGCGCGGCATGTACACCCAGGGAGCGGCAGTCGTCCCGTACGCCGTCTGGTTGATCGAGCAGGGAAGATCAAAGTTTGGTGTTCCCCTTGAGATACTGCGGGACGAGGCAGGCTTTACCCTGGTGGATGGGCAATATGGTGTTGGGATCGTCATTGCGGCTCAGGCCATGGAGCTTGCCATGCAAAAAGCCAGGCGGGCGGGTGTTGGGTGTGTCTGGATGCGGCATGGGGGTGATTTCAATATGGCCGCAAATCCGGTCTTGCAAGCCGTCGAGCAGGATATGGTAGGAATCGCCATGCGGAATGATATCCGGCGTGTGGCACCCTGGGGCGGCATGGTTCCTTTCTTCGGGACCAACCCGATTGCGGTGGGGGTACCAACGGGTGAGGAGCCTCCGATCGTGATCGATATGGCGTCGGGGTCATTCTCTGTAGGCCAGGTGGTCATGGCTGCCCGCGATCAAAGACTTATGCCATCTTCTCACCTGGTCACCGGCGATGGCGACTATACCGATGATGCAACCAAAATCGTCCTCGACCCTGCCAACCGGGAATCAGGCTTTTCCGGGGGCATTGTGACGCTGGGATATAAGGGACTCAATTGGGCCTTGATCGTGGAGCTGTTTGCGGGGCTTCTGGCGGGGGCGAACACCTCGAACCAGAGCGACTACAAGCCTTCGGCGGAGATCCCATTGGCCGGGGGTGCATTCTATATGGCGATTGATATTGCCCAGCTCCGCCCAATCGCAGAGTTCAAAGCAGCTGCGGATGAGTTCGCACGCTCCCTGCGCGCGGT
>JBBAAB010000079.1:0-6669 GCA_041658445.1 Thermoleophilia bacterium | reverse complement strand
TATCAATTCCGTCTGGTCGGCGGCTTCGCGGTCGCTGTCTGCTACCATTATCTGTGGCCGGGCGCGCTTGCCTGGGGCTACTTCCTGCAGGTGCCTGAGCTTGTCCAGAAGTGGCCGCCGGCTGAGGGGTTTGACACAGTAATCGGCGGCGCCCAGGGCAAATCCGAGTTCCGGGTTGTCAAGTGCGGAGCAGATTATCACACCGATGTCAGCCGTGGCGGGGTTGGCCTTGAGCTGATGCAGCACCTGCCAGCCGTCTTTCCTGGGAAGCATTATGTCCAGGCAGATGGCAAAGGGATGGCCGCTTCCCGCTTTTTCGATCGCTTCATTGCCGTTGATGGCGTAGTCCACGGAATATCCCTCACTGGTGAGCCACATGCCGATCAATTCGGCGGTCCTGAAGTCATCTTCGACCACCAGGACCTTTGGCATCGTCGTTGGCTCCATCTCCGTGGCAGGCATCACGTTTGCCGCAGTCACGTCTGTGATGACAAGTGGAATGTCTAATTCACGTTCAGCCGGCGCCTCCGACGGTAAAGCCTTATCAGCTGGTAACGGCAACGTGAAGAAGAACGTGCTGCCCATGCCAATCTGGCTCTCGACCCAGATGGTCCCCCCCTGCATTTCCACGAACTTCCTGGTCAATGCCAGTCCCAGACCCGTTCCCTCATACTGGCGCGAGGTCGAACCGTCCACCTGCTGGAATTCAGAGAAGATCCTTTCCTGGTCGGCTGGAGCGATGCCGACGCCTGTATCCGAAATCGCAAATCGGGTCATGTTCCCCATCACTGAAGCTGACATGGTCACTTCACCGCCTTCGTGGGTGAATTTAATCGCGTTTCCGAGGAGGTTGTAGAGTATCTGTTTGAATTTGCCGAAGTCGGCGCAGATCGTGGAAAGATGGCTGGATACCTTCACAGTGAGGCCGATACGCTTCTTGTCCGCCAGCGGATGCATGATCGCCACAATCTCCCTGATCGTCGCGCTGACATCAAATTCTTCGGATAAGATCTGCATTTGCCCGGCCTCGACCTTGGCCAGGTCCAGAACGTCGTTGATCAGCTCCAGAAGGTGGTGTCCGCTTGAGACGATGTTTTCGCAGAATTCCCTGCGATCCTCGTCACTCAGCTGGCCGGCGCGAGCGTCCCTGAGGACTTCGGAAAAACCGATGATAACATTCAGGGGGGTACGCAGTTCATGGCTCATATTGGCGAGAAACTCCGATTTCAGCCTGCTTGCGCGGCCCAACTCGAGATTGGCCTCTTCCAGGCGTCGCGTGTGTTCCTCTACCGTGTCAGCCATGCTGTTGAAGGCGGCAGAAACCGCGCCGATTTCGTCTTCCGGGTGTCTCACAAGAACTCGAGCGGAATAATCCCCCCGGGTAATGCGGCCGGCGGCGCCGGTCAGCCGGTAGAGGGGTGTAAGCACACTGCCGCGCAGGAGCCAGACCAGGGTTACCGCAACCAGGAGAAAAGTCAGACCTCCCACGAACAGCAGGATTTCCTGGCTATTGACAAGATTCTCTTCCAGTGAAGCAGTGCTGATATCCATGCGTATGGCCCCCAGGTTACCCTGGGAATTGGGAGGCGCGGCAATGATGCCATTGTGGCATCGCATGCAGCTATCCTTAGCCGGGATGGCCCTTGCCGCCGTCATTAAATTGTTTGAAGGGTCCTCAAAGACGGTCTGACCGTCTTTGCTTTCAATCAGCTGCCGGGTCTCAATGCTGGATTCGGTGCTGATAACTGAATCGTTCGAAGAGGTCCAGATTATATTTCGCGAAGTCACGATATCGATGCGCCTGATAGTGTCGTTCTGGCACAGGTTGTTTAGAGATTCCTGCACATGACTGCGATCGCCCGTGAGCATGTCGTGCTCGAGGCTGTCACGGACGGCCGTGTTAAGCACTGAGGAGGTTTCCTCGAACTGATGGGTGCTGGCCTGTTCCTGGCTGGAAAGCAGGGCGATGCCGCCTGCCGTACCGATCAGCAACATTACGGCGACGACGAACAGGGGTATCTTGTGCTGGAGCTTCATTTCCGGAGTTTATCCTACTTGTGAACCAGTAAAAAGCCTGCCCGCGGGCGTGATTAGCTTTTTGCCTATTCCTGAATCAGCCGGACGTTGTGATAATATAACTGAACCCGCGTTTAAAGCGGGTTTTTGATAAGGCGCCGACGTTGCTGAGATTTTTTGGCTTCAGTTGGCACAATTTTTTTATTTCATGTGAACTTGCGCAGCGATGACATAAAAAAGGGAATCACGAAGGCGCCGCACCGGGCGTTGCTTAAGGCGCTGGGGTTAAGCGACCGTGAGCTTGGATTGCCGTTCATCGGTGTGGCTAATTCGTTCAATGAAGTCATCCCCGGGCACTTGCATTTGCGTAGTGTCACCGAGGCGGTCAAGTCCGGCATCTGGGCGGCGGGCGGCGTTCCGTTCGAGTTTGGAGCCATCGGCGTATGCGATGGGCTGGCCATGAATCATGAAGGAATGCGTTTTTCCCTGGCCAGCCGGGAGCTTATAGCTGATGAGATCGAGGTCATGGCCCGAGCGCATGCCTTCGACGGTCTCGCGCTGGTTCCCAGTTGTGACAAGGTCGTGCCCGGCATGATGATGGGCGCACTCAGAGTAAATATCCCCGCCATCATCGTCAGCGGCGGCCCCATGCTGGCCGGTGACCTGGATGGACAGAAGATCGATCTGCACAATGTTTTCGAGGCGGTGGGCGGCGCGCTCACCGGCAAGATCAGTGAAGAAGAAGTCATCCGCATGGAGAACTGCGCCTGTCCGGGCTGTGGCTCCTGCGCGGGGCTGTTTACGGCAAACTCCATGAACTGCCTCACTGAGGCACTGGGTCTGGCATTGCCGGGAAACGGCACAATTCCGGCGGTTCACGCTGAGCGCATCAGGCTGGCGCGTGAAACCGGTCGCCGCGCCGTCGAGCTGGCGCTCGAGGGTCTGACGCCTCGGAGCATCGTCGACACTCGCGCCGTCATCAACGCTCTCGCGGTCGATTCCTCGATGGGTTGTTCCACGAATACCGCTTTGCACATCGCGGCTATAGCGCATGAGGCGCAGGTTGGCTTCAGCCTGGCCGAGGTTAACGAAATCACGGCTCGAACGCCGCATCTGTGTTCCCTCAGTCCGGCCGGCGTATATCATATGGAAGACCTGCATCGCGCCGGAGGAGTCCAGGCGCTGATGAAAACCTTGCTGGATGCAGGAAAGCTTGACGGATCGGCCGCGACTGTGTCCGGCCGCACCCTCGCCGACCAGCTGGCCGGCGCCCATGTAACCGATACCGAAGTCATCCGTTCCATCGATAACGTCTATCACCCCACGGGCGGCCTGGCGGCGCTCTTCGGTAATCTGGCTCCCAATGGATCGGTGGTAAAGGAATCAGCGGTCCTCCCCGGGATGTTGCGCCTGAGGGGACCGGCACTGGTGTTCGAGAGTGAGCAGGAGGTCGAGGAAGCTCTCGAGGAGGGGAAGATCAAACCGGGCTGCGTCGTCGTCATCCGTTATCAGGGACCCAAAGGCGGTCCGGGGATGCCCGAGATGCTGACGCCCACGGCTGCGATCGCCGGCGCTGGTCTGGACCACGCGGTGGCGTTGATCACCGACGGCAGGTTCTCTGGCGCGACCAGGGGGGCCAGCATCGGCCATGTCTCGCCGGAGGCTTTCGACGGCGGCCCGATAGCACTGATTCGTGAGGGCGATGAGATAGATATCGATATTCCTGGTAGAACGTTGAACCTGTTGGTAGACGAGAAAGAGATGGCGGCACGCGCCGCGGAATGGAAACCGCGGCCGCCGCGCTACCAGACTGGATTTTTGTCCAGATATGTTAAGCTAGTGAGCGGCGCCGAGACAGGTGCTGTGACCGGGTAGGAATGGCTTTCCGGGGATATGGGAAAGTCATTCCGGGAGAGAAATGACGAAGGATCCAGATTTCTCACATTATCCGGGATGACCGAAGGAGTCAGGTGAAAGGTTCGGAAGCAATAATTGAATCACTCAAGGTGGCCGGGGTCGAGGTCGTCTTTGGCCTGCCCGGCGGCATGGTCATACCGCTTTACGACGCCATCTACGACTCGGATTTGAAGCATATCCTGGTCCGTCACGAACAGGGAGCGGCCCATATGGCCGACGGTTACGCCCGGGCGACCGGCAGGACCGGTGTCTGCATCGCCACTAGCGGTCCCGGCGCCACCAACCTGGTCACCGGCATCGCCAACGCGTATATGGACTCGACGCCGATGGTGGCCATTACCGGTCAGGCGCGCAGCGACCTCATTGGTACAGACGCGTTTCAGGAAGCCGACATCACCGGCATCACCGAGCCGATCGTCAAACATAGTTACCTCATTAAGAACCCGAAGGATATCCCGCGGGTCTTCAAGGAAGCGTTCTATATTGCCTCCACGGGCCGTCCAGGGCCGGTTCTGATCGACATCCCGGCGGATATGCAACTGGCGGAAATCGACTATAAGCCGGCGGGCAAGATCGACCTGCCCGGCTACAAGCCGACCCTCAAGGGACACAAGAAACAGATCATCTCCGCTGCCAGGGCGATCGCGGCCGCCGAGAAACCCGTGTTTTACGCCGGAGGCGGAATCATCACCGCCGGGGCCGAGAAAGAGTTGCTGGCCATCGCAAAACTAATGAAGATACCGGTAACGACCACCCTGATGGGGCTGGGCTGCTTTCCCGAAAACAACGATCTTTCCCTGGGGATGCTCGGCATGCACGGCACCGGCTATGCGAACTACGCTGTTACCCACAGTGACCTGCTGATTGGGGTCGGAGTTCGTTTCGACGACCGCGTCACCGGCAAACTGGATACTTTCGCCCGTCATGCCAAAAAAATTCATATCGACATGGACCCGGCCGAGATCAGCAAGAATATCGCCATCGACATTCCCATAGTCGGGGACGCGAAGGATGTGCTCGCGGGCATCCTGGTCGAGCTGAAGAAGATGAAGCGCAACCCGAAAAAAACCGCGCCCTGGCTGGACCAGGTCATCGCCTGGAAGAAGAAGCATCCGCTTCACTATAAGGACGAGAAGGGTTCGATCATGCCCCAGTTCGTCATCGAGGAAGTCAACCGCATCACGAAAAGTGACGCTATCCTCTGCACCGATGTCGGCCAGCACCAGATGTGGTCGGCGCTGTTCTATTCGCATTTAAAGCCGCGTCACTGGATTAGTTCCGGCGGCCTCGGAACGATGGGCTTTGGTTTCCCGGCGGCGATCGGCGCCAAGGTCGGCCGGCCCAACAAGACGGTTATCGACATCGCCGGCGATGGCAGCTTCCAGATGAACATCCAGGAGCTGGCCACCGCTGTCTGCTACGACATTCCCGTTGTCGTCTGCATCCTCAACAATGGTTTTCTGGGGATGGTCCGGCAGTGGCAGGAACTTTTCTGGAACAAGCGCTACTCGGAGACGGTCATCTCCTGTCAGCCGGATTTCGCGGCCGTGGCTGAAGCCTACGGAGCGCTGGGCATGACAATCGAGAAAAAGAAGGATGTCGGTGACGCCATACGCACGGCCATCAAGTCCAAGCGGCCGGCGGTGCTGGATTTCCGGGTCAAGGCCGAGGAGAATGTTTTCCCCATGGTCCCGGCGGGCAAGTCGATCGACGAGATGATCGGTGGGCATAAGACATGAAGCACACACTTTCAGTTCTGGTCGAAAACAAACCGGGCGTCCTGGCCAGGGTCGCCGGCCTGTTTTCGCGGCGGGGGTTTAACATCGACTCGCTGGCAGTCGGCATCACCGAGAACCCGGATGTCTCACGCATGACGATCACCGTCGACGCAGAGGAGCACCCGATCGAGCAGGTGACCAAACAGCTGCACAAGCTGATCAACGTCATCAAGATCACCGACCTCGACCTGGAGAAGACCGTGGCGCGTGAGCTGGCGCTGATCAAGGTTAAATCGGACGCGAAGACGCGCGCCGAGGTGATGCAGCTCGCTGAGATCTTCAGGGCCAAGATCCTTGATGTCGGCAAGAAGACCTTGACCATCGAGATCACCGGTACACACGAGAAGATAGAAGCACTCGAGCAATTGCTGGCGCCGCATGGCGTTGTGGAGATCGTGCGCACCGGACGCATAGCTATCGAGCGAGGCGGTAAATAAAACCGGAAACGTACGTCCCCCCAAGAACCAAGAAGGAGGGTTTAATGTATTACGACAAAGACGCGAACCTCGATCTGATAAAGGACAAAACCGTCGCCGTTATCGGTTATGGCAGCCAGGGTCACGCTCACTCGCTTAACCTGCACGAGTCGGGTGTCAAGGTGGTCGTGGGCCTGCGCAAGGAAAGCTCCAGCTGGAAAGAGGCCGAGAAAGCCGGGCTTACTGTTATGCCGGTGATCGACGCTGTTGAAGCCGCTGAAATGATCATGATCCTCACGCCCGATCACTCTCAGGGGGAGACCTACAAATACGATGTTGCCCCGGGTTTAAAACCCGGCAACGTGCTCATGTTTGCCCATGGTTTTAACATCCACTTCAACCAGATCGTGCCACCGGATGACGTCGACGTCGTCATGGTGGCTCCCAAGGGCCCCGGTCATCTGGTGCGCCGCCAGTATCAGGAAGGTCGCGGCGTTCCCGCGCTCATCGCCGTCCACCAGGACGCGAGTGGCAAGGCCAAC
>JBBAAB010000078.1:0-6796 GCA_041658445.1 Thermoleophilia bacterium | reverse complement strand
TGCCTTGTAGGGTACGTTTGGCTCACCCAGCATGGCGCTCATGTCGGAGACGCTTTTAACTATGGACTGAGGCGTGATGCCATTTTTTTCGTTGTACGCCATCTGAATGCCGCGGCGGCGGTATGTCTCATCGATAGCCCGCTGCATGGCCCTCGTCTTCTTGTCAGCGTACATTATGACTTTGCCGCGTACATTACGGGCGGCGCGACCGATCGTCTGGATAAGAGCGATCTCACCGCGCAGGAATCCTTCCTTGTCGGCATCGAGGATGGCCACCAGGGTCACCTCGGGCAGGTCCAGGCCTTCGCGCAGCAGGTTAACCCCCACGAGAACATCGAATTCGCCCAGACGCAGGTCGCGTACTATCTGGATCCTCTCCAGCGTATCGATGTCCGAATGCAGATAGCGAACCTTGAAGCCCAGTTCCAGCAGGTAGTCCGTCAGGTCTTCGGCCATTTTCTTGGTAAGCGTCGTGACCAGTACCCGCTCTTTTGCCTCAACCCGTTTGCGGACCTCGTTCATAAGGTCATCCACCTGGTGCTCCGTGGTACGGACATCCACTTCCGGATCGATAAGCCCGGTGGGACGAATTACCTGCTCTACCACCTGCGTGCTGTTCTCGAGCTCCCATGGTCCGGAGGTCGCGCTGACACAGATCAGTTGCGGCACCCGCTCCAGGAATTCCTCGAACTTCAGCGGCCGGTTGTCAAGCGCCGATGGCAGACGAAAGCCATAATCGATCAACGTCTGTTTGCGTGAGCGGTCGCCTTTGTACATGCCACCGATCTGTGGAACAGTGTTGTGAGACTCGTCCAGAAAACAGATGAAGTCGTCGTGGAAGAATTCGAGCAGGGTGTTGGGCGGTTCTCCGGGTGCGCGACCGTCGAGGATGCGCGAATAATTCTCGATGCCCGAACAAAATCCGGTTTCCTTCATCATTTCCATGTCATAGCGGGTGCGCATGAGCAGACGATGGGCTTCCAGTTCCTTACCCTGGCTTTTCAGCTCGATGATTCTCGTTTCCATTTCAGCGCGGATTTCTTTCAGAGCGCGTTCAATGGTTTCGGGCGAGGTGACGAAGTGGGTAGCCGGATAGATGGAAATCTGATCGAGTTCTTCCAGTATCTCGCCTGAAAGCGGTTCCAGACGCTGAATCCTTTCGACCACATCTCCGTAGAAATCAATGCGCAGAACGGTGTCCTCGTAGGCTGTGTGCACTTCCAGGACATCTCCACGCAGGCGAAACTGGCCGCGCGTGAAATCGTAGTCGCCGCGGCTGTACATGATATCCACGAGACGCCGGGTTACGGCCTCCAGTCCGGGTTTGTCACCGATTTTCAACATCACCATCTTCGCCAGATACTCCTCGGGAGAGCCGAGGCCATAGATGCAGGATACGCTGGCAACGATGACTACGTCACGACGGGAAAGCAGCGCGCTGGTAGCCGCATGGCGCAGGCGATCGATCTCATCGTTGATGGACGTGTCCTTCTCTATATAGGTATCAGTAGCGGGCAGGTATGCCTCAGGCTGGTAGTAATCGTAATAGCTGACGAAATATTCTACGGCGTTATCGGGCAAATATTCCTTGAATTCGTTACATAGCTGGGCGGCCAGGGTCTTGTTGTGGGCCATGACCAGCGCGGGCCGATTGACAGCTTCGATGACATTGGCCATTGTGTAGGTCTTGCCGGAACCTGTGACCCCCATGAGTGTCTGACAAAAATCGCCCCGGCGTATGCCGTCTACGATAGATTCGATCGCCTGAGGCTGGTCGCCGGTAGGGCTGTATGATGAGTTGATCCTGAAGCCGGTCATTCCTGCTTACTCCCGGATTCCCAGATCGCTCGCGTAGGCACTGCTATATATTTCACTTGTTCTGTCCACTTGCGACACATAATCCCTGGTTTCACGCCAGGGGATATCCAGAACCGAATTGAAATCGCGGCCCGATCTCCTGGCTGACTGTATCCAGCTGTCGACGTTTTCAGTGCCGGCGTTGTAAGCGGCCAGCACCAGTTCCATATTTCCGTAGCGGTCCAGCAGGTAGCGCAGATACCAGCATCCATAGGAGATATTCACCGCGGGGTCCTCGAGACTTTTAGGATTAAAATCAGCGTTTCCGTTCTTCGTTGATATCCATGTGGCGGTTGACGGCAGCAGCTGCATCAGGCCGATAGCGCCTTCCTTCGAGACGGACTGATTGTTGAAGCTGCTTTCTTCGTAAATGACAGCGGCCACCAGAGCGGGGTCGAGACGGTACTGGGCCGCATTTTTTGAGATGACCTCCGCGTGGTCAAGCGGGTAGAGCCAGCGCGCGTACCATCCTGGCATCGTCAAATGGACCACCACAAATGCTGCCGCCAGCATGCCTGCAAGAAATACAGCAAGAATAATACGCCTGGCTAATTTCACTTTCCTCCCGCCGGGATGAGAGTCGCGACGGTTCTCTCCACGAACTCATCGAGCTCATCCGGAGAGCCGGTATTATGATATACGAGGTCCGACCGCTTTTCTTTTTCTTCCTCGGGAAGCTGATGTGAGGCCCGGCGCTCGAAGTCGGCCTGCCCCACCAGGCCCGCGTGCCTGGCGCCGCGCACTTCGGACGGAGCCGTTACTAGCACGATTTTATCGAACAGATCCTCCATCGCCGCCTCGAACACCATTGGAATCTCGACGACGGCCAGAGGTGCCGAGGTGACATACGAGGATTCCATCCAGTTGCTGATCTCGCCTCGTACAAGCGGAAACAGTATCGCTTCAAGCTTGTGCAGCTTTTCTTCGTCCGCGAACACGACATCGGCCAGAGCCAGACGGCCTGTCTCGCCCAAGTCGACCCGTCCGAGGTTCAGGTTTTCGGATATTCGCTGCCTGACGTCTTCTCTCTGCAGCAATGCGTGCACGACTCTGTCAGAACTTAAAACCGCCGCTCCGCGAGCGCCGAACATGAGCAGGGCCGTGCTTTTTCCGGAGCCGATACCGCCGGTAAGCGCCACACGTACTGTTCCTGGTTTCCCAGTTTGAGCTGACATTCGTCAATCCCCTGTATAGATATTCCCCGGCAGTCTGCCGGGCGGGTCATGCCGGTTCAAATGATTGTGGAAAAAAAAGCGCCCCGCCGAAGGCGGGGCGCGTAAGTGCTCGAGTCTGGAAAAAGCTACTCGTCTTTTGCGTCCTCGTCCTCCGCCTTTTCGCCTTCCGCAGCATCAGTCTCTGCCTCAGGCTCTTCCTCTACAGTATCTTTCAGTTCGGGCTCGGCGGCAAGGTCAGGCTCCGCATCCACAAGCTGGGGTTCTTCGGCCAGTTCGATCCCGGCTTCAGCCAGTTCGATGTCGGCCGATGCTTCCTCCTCAACCGGTGGCTCGGAGCCAAACCGATCCGGGAAGATCTCATCGCTTAAACCAAGGCTCTCGGCCTCGACGAATTTTTCTTCTTCAGCCTGGGGCTCTGACGCTGGTGCTTCGTCAGTGGCCTCTTCTGCCTCTTCGCCTGCTTCGCCCTCTTCCGTGATTTCCTCATGCAGACGCTTGATACTGAGCGAGAGGCGGCGGCGCTGCGCGTCGATCTCAATGATCTTGATCTCGACATCATCGCCGACGGCCACGACTTCTTCAGGCTTTTCAACGTGGTGGTCGGCCAGCTCGGATATGTGCACCAGACCCTCGATGCCCTCGCTGATCTGGACAAAGGCGCCAAAGCTCACGAGCTTGGTGACATTGCCTGTCATCGTATCGCCGACATTATGAGCGTCGACAAGGCTTGCCCACGGATCTTCCTGGGTCTGCTTGAGACCGAGGGAAACTCGCTGGCGGTCCTTGTCGATATCGAGTACCTTGACCTTGACCTCCTGGCCGACAGTCAAGACCTCTGAAGGATGATTGACATGTCCCCAGGATAGTTCGGAGATGTGAATTAGTCCGTCGATGCCTTCCAGGTCCACAAAGGCGCCGAAGTCCACGATATTCGATATGACGCCGATGACTACATCGCCCGGCTGGAGCTTGCCAAGGATCTGCTCCCTGACTTCCTTGCGTTCTTCCTCGAGCACCGCCCTGCGGGAGAGAACCACGTTGTTGCGACTGCGGTTGAGCTCGATGACCCTGCAGGTCAGGGTGCGGCCCATATACTCATCGAGGTTCTGGATGCGGCGTATATCCACGAGGGACGCGGGCAGGAAGCCACGCACGCCCAGGTCGAGGATAAGACCGCCTTTGACGACCTCGATCACGGTGCCATCGATGGTGCTACCCTGTTGCTCGACCTCTTCGATCCTCTTCCATGCCTGCTCGAAGCGGGCGCGTTTCTTGGAGAGTATGAGGCGGCCTTCGGCATCTTCCTTCTGCATGACAAGAGCGTCGATTTTGTCGCCGACGCTCACTTCATCTTCGGTGCTTACCGACTTGCGAATCGATAACTCGCTGGCCGGGATCACTCCCTCGGATTTATACCCGATATCAACCAGGATCTCGTCTTTGTCAATACGGACGACTTCGCCGCTGACAATATCTCCCTCCTGGAAAATATTGATGGTCATATCGTAGTTGGGCTCTTCTTTCCCATCCACGATCTTGAGCAGTCCCCCACTCCCTTCTACAAGCTGGATTTCTTCTTCTTCGTTGATTTTTTGCATTTAGTTGTTTGATTCCTTTCTAAAAAAATTTAGCGCGCGCAGCGACAGGCGCTTTGCGTGCCAAAGGACATTATACAGAAGGGTGGGAGGGTATGGAAGCTAGAGACGAGGGATTTTGCGAACGCGGCCGCTGATCAAGGGCGCGTATGCTGCAACTCCTTTTGCATCTGGTCCAATTCCTGGTAATACGGTCTGGCGCATTCCGGACAGAGGCCGTGGGTAAAATCAGCGCTGGAGTGTTCCTTGACATTTCTATCCGGTGGGGCCTGGTGCCAGACCTGGATGGGTCGGCAGATATTCGCTACTTGGCTTCAACCCAGGTTTCGCCGATACCCACGTCGACTTCCAGCGGCGGGTCGAGTTGCCATGCACCGGTCATCTCGCGGCGGGCGAGTTCGGCGACGGCCGACGCTTCAGCTTCGGACGCCTCGAAGACCAGTTCATCGTGGACCTGAAGGACGATCCGCGCCTCGAGACCTTCCTTTTCCAGTGCGCGGCATGAGTTGACCATGGCAATTTTTATTATGTCGGCGGCGCTACCCTGGATGACGGTATTGACTGCGAGGCGCTCTCCCAGCCGGCGGATGCGCTCGTCGGAGGAGCGCAGCTCGGGGATGGCGCGTCGGCGGCCGAGGACGGTCGTCACGAAGCCATCTTCGCGGGCCTGTTCGATGGTGCTCTCGCGAAAAGCCGCGACCTTCGGGTAGCGCGCCATATAAGCTTCGATATAGCCGGCGGCTTCTTCCCTTGATATGTCGAGCTGTTCCGCCAGGCCGAAACCGCTGATGCCGTACATGATGCCGAAGTTGACCGCCTTGGCGCGGTTGCGCTGTGTGCTGGTAACTTCCTCCGGTTTGAGGTTAAAGACCTCGGCGGCCGTGTCACGGTGTACGTCCTCACCGGAGGCGAAAGCCTGGCGCAGTTTGGGCTCCCCGGAGAGGTGAGCCATGAGGCGCAGTTCCACCTGTGAGTAATCGGCGACTATGAGCCTGTGCCCCTCTTCGGCGACAAAACAGTCGCGGATTTTTTCACCCAGTGGCGTTCGAATGGGAATGTTCTGCAGGTTCGGATTGCTGGATGAGATGCGGCCCGTGGCGGTGACCGTCTGGTTGAAAGTCGTGTGAATGCGCCAGGTTTCCGGGTCGGCGATCCGTGGCAACGCCAGCAGATAGGTGTTTGACAGCTTGGCCAGCTCGCGGTAGGTCTCGATTTTGGGAATGATCTTGTGCGACCCGCGCAGGTTCTTCAGGACGGACGCGTCGGTCGAGAAGCCGGTCTTGGTCTTTTTCCCCGGCGAAAGTTTCAGTTTCCGGAAAAGGATTGTGGCGAGCTGCTGGGGCGAATCGATGTTGAAAGTCTCGCCGGCCAGCTTGTGGATTTCGTCCTCGAGCTGTTCCAGCCGGTCGCTGACCTTTGCGGATATCTCGCCCAGACGATCCAGATCGAGCTTGATGCCGATATGCTCCATTTCCGCAAAGATCCTGACAAGGGGCATCTCCCAGTTGTGGAACAGTCCCGCCAGACCTTTTTTGTCGAGCTCTTCGTTCTGTTGATGCGCCAGCAGGTATGTCTGGACTGCCTTGATTGCCAGGGCGCGCTCATCGGGGCTTTCGGCATCGAGTTCGACGCGGATACCGGCGACCACCGCAAGCTGATCCAGACTATATGTGCGGGCTGTGGGCTTCAGCAGGTAGGCGGCGACCTCGGTATCATGGCTGCAGTCCAGATTATTGGGAACAAGCGCGAGAAACTTCTTGTAATCGTGACTGATCAGGCGAATGGGTTTTTTACGTACAGATATAGACTGACCGGAGAGCATTTCGGCCAGCCGGCTACGTGTTAATGTTGACAGCAGGGCTTCGTCCTTGCCGGTGAAAACCGCGACCGTTACCTCATCGCCTTTTTCCTCCCATGCCAGGGCGGCCTCCCGGGTTTTGGATAATTCTTTGGCCAGCTGGGCTGATTCGGAATTTCTGGCAAGGATTTTTTGGGTGTCAGTAACAGTCTCCTTCACCATGCCCAGCTCCTCGAGACGCCTTAGCAGGGTGTTGAATTCAAAACGCTCCATGGTTTCACGCAGACGGGAACGATCAGGCTCGGCATGCTTGCCCATAAAAGGGAGGATATCCACGGGCACCTCGTCGTCCATGGTAGCCAGCTCTTTTG
>JBBAAB010000077.1:0-6838 GCA_041658445.1 Thermoleophilia bacterium | reverse complement strand
ATGGCCAGGTTGGCCAGGTTCATGACATTGGCCGTGCCGGTAGTGTGTTCGGTGATGCCGAGGGTATAGAAGATGCCCGCCCTCGGCGTCTGCGCGTAAATATCGGCCGCCGCGTAGAGCTTGTCCTCGGGGACGCCGGTGATTTCGCTGACCATCGCCGGGGTATATTTCTGCACGACTTTCCACAGCGCGTCGTAACCTTCGCAGCGCTCCTCCATGAATTCCCGGTCGGCCCAGCCTTCATTGATGATTATGTTGATCATGCCGTTGACCAGTGCGGCGTCGGTGCCGGGGGTAAGCCGCAGCCAGATCTCGGCGTAATCGACCAGCTCTATATGACGGGGGTCGGCCACGATTATCCTGGCCCCGCGCCTCGCGGCGCGCTTCATCTTGCTCCCGATGATGGGATGCGCTTCCGTGGTGTTGGAGCCGATGATGAGCAGGGCGTCGTAGAATCCCACTTCACTGATGGAATTCGTCATTGCTCCGCTGCCGAACGATATGGCCAGACCGGCCACGGTGGGAGCGTGTCAGGTGCGGGCACAATGGTCGAGATTGTTGGTGCCCATCACCGCCCTCACGAATTTCTGCATCACCCAGTTTTCTTCGTTGGTACAGCGGGCCGAACTTAAAGCGGCGAAAGCGTCGGCGCCGTCACGATCTTTTATCCCCCGAAGCCTCGAGGCCACCAGATCCAGGGCTTCATCCCAGGTGGATTCCTCGAGCTTGCCGTTTTTCCTGACCAGCGGTGTGGTGAGGCGATCAGGGCTGTGGATCATGTCCGAATGGTATCGGCCCTTGACGCAGAGGGCGCGGTTATTGACCGGAGAATCCGCATTGGTGGTAACCCCGACGACCCTGCCCTCCTTGACGTTCAGATCGAAATTACAGCCGGTGCCGCAAAGCGGGCAGGTCGTCCTCACCCTTTCCAGCTCCCATTCACGGACACCCTTCAGCTGAGTGTTGACCAGGGCGCCGGTCGGGCATACGTCGATGCATTGTCCACATGACACGCAGCCGGAATCTTTATAGGTTTTCCCCCGCAGGGCGGGATGTCCATTTTCGTCTACCCGGTAAACATTGTTCATTTCCAGATCGTTGCAGATGCGTACGCAGTTGTGGCACTTGATGCAGCGCTTGCGGTCCAGCTGCAGAATGGGCGAGCCATCGTAAAGCTCGTACTGGCCCTCGCCCTTGAACTCGGTCGTGCCGGCGCCGTAGCGGATGGACAGCCGCTGCAGCTCGCAGGCGGAAACAGCATGGCAGGTACACTGCAGGCAGCGGGCGGCCTCTTTCCTGGCGGCCTCCTCTTCGAAGCCCAGCTCGATCTCATCGAAGTTGTCACGGTCGGCGACGGCGAGTTCGGGCATATGTACGCGTTTATCGTCGAAAAGCGGCCTGGCGCCGATGTCGAACAGCTTCGGCCGCCGCTTTTTGAGGCTGGCCGAAGGAGAAGAGCAGGCCTCATAGGGATCCCTGCCGCTGACATATGCGTCGATGGCGACCGCGGCCCTGCGGCCGGCGGCGATGGCGTCGACTACTGTAGCCGGCCCGGTTTCACAGTCGCCCCCGGCAAAAATCCCTTCCCTGCTGGTCTCAAGAGTGCGCCGGTTGACCTCGATGGTGCCCCAGTCGCTCAGGTCAAGGGAGTCTTCCAGTCCGTACTGGTCGACCTGCTGGCCGACGGCCAGGATGACCGTATCCGCCTCGATGGTGAACTCGGAACCCTCCACCGCTTCGGGGCGCCGCCTGCCGCTCTCGTCGGGCTCGCCCAGCTCCATCTTCTGGCAGAGGACACCGGTTACGCGGCCTCCTTCGCGGTTTACAGAAAGCGGCGCAGTGAGCAGGGACAGCCTGGCGCCCTCCAGCTCGGTCTCCTCGACCTCGACGCTGATGGCCGGCATTTCCTCGCGGGAACGGCGGTAAGCCACGTTCACTTCGCTGGCGCCGAGCCGGAGCGCCGATCTGGCCGCGTCCATGGCGGTAAAACCGCCGCCGATAACCAGTGTTTTGCCTAACGGCGTCTCCCACTTACCGTCGTTACTGCTGGCGAGAAAATCGACTGCTGAATATACTCCTGACCCTTCCGCGTTTTCAATCCGCCCCGTTGAACCACGTTGGGCGCCGATAGCCAGATAAGTAGCGTCATAGCCTTCGGACTTTAAGCTTTCGAGGGTGAAATCTGTGCCAAGCCGGCTGTTCAGTCTCAGCTCGACCCCGAGTTTGAGGATTTCATCAACCTCTTCCTGGATAATACTGCGGGGCAGCCGGAAGGGGGGAATACCGGTAAGCGTCATACCGCCGGCCTGGGAGTTGGCTTCATATATCGTCACCTGGTGACCGTCGAGGGCCAGATAGTATGCAGCGGAAAGACCCGAGGGACCGGCGCCGATAATCGCGATCTTCTTGCCGGTGGGGGCTTCCGTCTCTTCATGGATCCGTGAATCGCCTGACAATGCCCGATCGCCGGCAAAGCGCTTCAGCTGACAGATGGCCACCGGCTCCCCATCGACCTGGGTTCGGCGGCAGGCGTTCTCACACGGCCGCGGACAGATCCGGCCGATGATACGCGGCAACGGCAGCCTCTTCTTGACGATCCTGATGGCTTCGGCGTCATCCCCCCGGGCGATCGCCGCCAGGTATGCGGAAATATCGATGCGCGCCGGGCAGGCGTTATGGCAGGGCGGTTCACAATAGGCGTTGTGGCTGGTCAGATACTCGGTGAGTCTTTGTTTGCGGGCCTCGGCAATCTCCGGGTTGAGGGTGGTGACCTCCATGCCTTCGGCCACGGAAGTCTGACAGGCGTACACCAGGCCGGTTTCGACAACTTCCACCAGGCACAGACCACAATTGCCGACGGGCGCAAGACGGGGGTCATTACAAAGGGTGGGTATCTCGATGCTGTTCGCGTGCGCGGCTTCCAGGATGGTCATGCGGGGGTTGACCTGCAAACGGCGTCCATCGATGAAAAGTTTGACCAGGGGGCCGCTTTCCGCAATGATTTCGTGATGAGGTAGATCGGCCATTTTATTCCCTTTCTGACATCGGCGAAAAGTCCGGTGGAAAGCTCCGGGGATGAAAAAACACCCAAGCCGTCCAAACCTCTGGAGGCCCAGGCGTCCGGCCAATCGGCTGGCTTTGACGCCAGCGGAGATGCTCCCGAGTGGTTATCCACTGAACGCCAGTCACACCTCTGTGAGCAACAATATCAGATTAGTTTTTTCAAATGCAAGAGGCAGCGGGCAAATTTCCGGGAAACCTACCGTGCGCACTCGCCACCGGTACCACCCAGTAACTCCAGGGCGTGGCCGAGAACCGGCCTGACAACGGCAAAGGACTCGGCACAGGCTTTGGGGCTGCCAGGAAAATTGATGATAAGGGACTTGCCGCTAATACCGCTGACCGACCGGGAAAGCATTGCCCGCGGGGTGATCTTCATCGATCCGGCGCGAATCGCCTCGGCGAAGCCCGGAGCCTCGCGGTCGATAACATCCCGGGTGGCCTCCGGAGTGACGTCCCGCTCCACCAAACCGGTTCCCCCCGTAGTAATGACAAGGTCTGCGTGCTCACCGCCGCACAGCTTCCTGAGGGCGTCGGCTATGTTCTGCCTTTCATCCGGCACCAGGACCCGGGTCACGGTGCCGGCCCCCGCTTCGATCAGCAGCCGCTCCAGAAGGTCGCCGCTGTCATCGTCGCGCTCACCCCTGAAACCACTGTCGCTGACAGTGACGATAGCCGCGCTGAATTCCCGCTCGATGCCGGTCATCTTTCAGCCTTTCGACCAGCGTCGCTCGAGGATATCTCCCTGCCGGCTTCTATCACATTGAATGCTTCTTCGGTTTCGCCATTGCGGCTGACATTGACCACTTCGATGGCGTCGCCGTCAAAAATGGCGCCGCCCTCCATTACCTTTACGAAGATACCTTCGCGCGGCATGACACAATCTCCCGCCTTTTGGTAAATTTTGCAGCGATTGTGGCACTTCTTGCCGATCTGGGTGACTTCGACCAGCGTCGATCCCAGCCGAATCAGCGTCCCCACCGGCAATGAAGGCAAGTCTATGCCCTCAGTGGTGATGTTCTCCGCAAAATCCCCGGAACCGACATCAAGCCCCTTTTCCCTCATACTCCCGATGCTTTCAATGCCAAGCAGGCTGACCTGCCGATGCCAGTTCCCCGCATGCCCATCGCCGACGATGCCATGACCGACCCGAAACTCGGCCGACCCGGCCGGTTTTTTACGCTCACCCTTGGCGTGAGAAATATTTATGGAGATTACCGATGCCCTCATCCCGACTTCCCGCCACGCTTCTCCAACACATGAATATCACTGATGACCATCCTCTTGTCCACCGCCTTGCACATGTCATAAACGGTCAGCGCCGCGACCGAGACCGCCGTGAGCGCCTCCATCTCAACGCCGGTCTTGCCGGCAAGGCTCGCCACGGCTTCGATAATGACCGCCGAATCTTTGGCATCCAGCGTGAAATCAACAGCAACATGGGTCAGATCAAGCGGATGGCACATCGGGATGAGCCGCGAGGTCTCCTTGGCGGCCATGATCCCTGCTACCCGGGCTACCGCCAGCACGTCACCCTTGGGAAGCGCCTTCCCGGCGAGAAGCTTCAGGGTCTCCGGCGCCATGGAAATCCGGGCGCGCGCGCGAGCCATGCGCTCCGTGTCCGGCTTGCCGCCAACGTCTACCATGCGCGCCCTGCCCTCGGCGTCGATATGAGTCAATTCGTTATCGTTTTTTCTGTCCTCCATGTCATCCTCCGATCTGTGACATCGTTCGCGCTCCCGGCCTGGCGCCATGACGGTCGAACTTTTTGCTGTTCATGGAAGCGAGGATCATCCGGGTAAGCTCTTTCCGATCGCCGGCGATATATGGACGCACATCCACTTCCTCGTCGGAGAAGAGACAGTTGCGCAGCTTCCCGTCGGCGGTCAGGCGCAGCCGGTTACAATGCGAGCAGAAATGGTCGCTCATGGAGCTGATAAAACCTATGGTGCCCCGGGCTCCTTCGTACTGGAAGTAGCGAGCCGGGCCGGCGCCGCCGGGAGAAGCCACCGGCCGCAGTCTGCCGTAAGCCTCAAGCCTGGCCAGCAGACGCGCGCGGGAGACGAACTTCCACAAGCCGCTACCCAGCCGCCGGCCGATGGGCATGAATTCGATGAAACGCACGTGCACGGGGCGCTCCCGGATCAGTTCTACAAAATCGCCCAGGTCGTCCTCAATGCCCTCGAGCGCCACGGCGTTCACCTTGACGGGTGAAAAACCCGCATCCAGGGCACTTTCAAGACCAGCCAGCACCGGACCCAGGCCGGCGCCGCCGGTGACTCTGGCAAAGCGTGCCGCGTCGAGACTGTCAATACTGATGTTGATACGCGAGAGGCCTGCAGCCTTGAGCGCCACCGCCTGGCTTTCAAGAAGGGAGCCATTGGTGGTAAGCGACAGGTCATCCACACCGGGAATTCCGGCTATGCGCTCGACGAGAGTGGCACAATCGCGGCGCACCAGCGGTTCGCCGCCGGTTATGCGCACCCGTGACACCCCGGCGCCGACCGCCGCCGCGGTGAATCTGACGATCTCCTCGAAACTCAGGATTTCGTCGTGCGCCTTGTAGCTGACACCTTCGGGCGGCATGCAATAAGTGCAACGATAGTTGCAACGGTCAGTCACCGAAACGCGCAGGTAATCGATGGTGCGGCGGCTTGCGCTTTCACGCTTCATATTATGACGGCCCCTGCTCAATCGCATTTCACCTCGAGTCCGCCACTGCCAATCCCGTAGCGGATCATGATCAGGCTGGCGACGGCCCGTACATCTTCGAGACCGAAAACCGGGATGGTAAGAGCCGCGTCGGGACGATCCGAGATGACAGCCACAAGCTCTGACTCAGGACATGTCAGACTGCCGGAGCGTGCGCGGCGGCAGACCTCGATCTTGTCGGTGGCGGATCTCTTGAAACCCTCGGCGATCACAAGGTCGACACCGGCGCCGACGGTTGCATAAAGTTCGTCGAGACTCTTTTCAACCTCGACTTCTTCCATTAATGCCATGGCTTTCGGCGAGGAGATAGCCACCCTCTTCGCGCCCGCCTTTGACAGGCGCCAGGTATCGGTGCCCTCCCGGTCCACGGTGAAACCGTGCGCATCGTGCTTGATGCAGGCGACATCCACGCCCCGCCGCCCAAGCTCGGGGATGAGTTTTTCCAGGAAACCGGTCTTGCCGGAATCCGATTTGCCCACGAAGCAGAGCAGAGGCGGCCTGTCCGGCGGCCTGCCCGGCGGCCTGCCCATCAACAGGGCCTGTTCATGATACTCGCGCATGCGGGGAACCAGCAGTGCAGCCTCTTCCAGATCCACTATCGTATTGACGTTTAAAAATACCATGTCGGGGTCACAGAGAGGCGCCAACTCGACCATATCGACATAGCGGACATTCAGCGAGTCGAGCAGGTTGTGTATCGCAAAGTCACCAGCCTCTATCTGCTCCCGCATGCGCCTCATGCAGGTTCGGGAATAGAGGGCATGGAGAGGCTCCGGGCCACGCTGGCTCACCGGCATGACGGCATCGTGACCCGGCGCCAGGCCGGCCAGCATGCTTACCAGCAGGGGTTCGACGAACGGCATGTCACAGGCCACCGTAAAACAGAAATCATTTCGCGATGCGGCCAGCGCCGAATAGATACCTACGAGAGAAGCCTTCTGCTCATAGTGGTCGGCACAGACAGGGAGGCCGAAATCCTCGTAGCAGGCAACATCGCGCGCAACGATAAAAATATCCCGGGCAAGAGGTGTGAGCGAGTCGATCAGATGGGAAATAACCGGCTTCC
>JBBAAB010000076.1:0-6871 GCA_041658445.1 Thermoleophilia bacterium | reverse complement strand
CCTTGTTTTGAAAGTTGTACTCAAGTCCTTCGGCGCCCGGAGACCAGGAAGACAGAACGGCGACGTTGGCATCCGGGAATTCCTCGGCCGAATAAGCCGCTTCAGGGGCCACCATGGTCATATTGAGCGTCATCGTGTTCGGACCGCTGGAAAAGTTCCACGGTCCCTCGAGAGTGAAAGACACATCAACGGGTTTACCGGGAGTGTTGGAGGCAAAGACAAGACGGGAACCGATGTCCAGAGGCAGGTCTGCCGCTGTCAGGCTGTCGGCCGGCATGGAAGTAGCAGCCACCGTTATGGTCGTATCCTCGCCCTGATCGGCTGAATGCTTCGATTCTCCACAGCCCCAGATCAACATTGATAAAGCCAGGCTAGCCGCGATGAACATCAGGTATATTTTCTTACGACCCATATCGAAGATTATTTTATCACCTTGGGGTCAGCTATTATACCGTCAGATTTTTTGCCCATTGGCGCCTTAGTTCTTGTTAATTCATCACGATTTTAATAGAATCTATCTCCGCCTTGACCGACTTTCCCATCTTTCAGGAGATAATACTCGCCCTACAGGCTTTTTGGGGCGCGGAGGGCTGCGTCATAATGCAGCCTTACCACACCGAAGTCGGAGCCGGCACCTTCAATCCGGCCACATTCTTAAGATGTCTGGACGATAAACCCTGGCGTGTGGCATACGTCGAACCCTCCATAAGACCCACAGATGGCCGCTACGGCGAGAATCCATACAGGCTGTCGCATTACTACCAGTTTCAGGTTCTCCTCAAGCCCTCGCCTGAAAACGTTCAGGACCTCTATCTGAAGTCGCTGGCCCAGCTCGGAGTCGATCTTGCGGCTCACGACGTACGCTTTGTCGAGGACGACTGGGAGGGCCCGACTCTCGGCGCCTGGGGTCTGGGATGGGAAGTCTGGATCGATGGCATGGAGGCTACCCAGTTCACATATTTCCAGCAGGTGGGCGGCATCGACCTGCAGCCAGTGCCGGTCGAGATAACCTACGGGCTGGAACGCATCGCCATGTACCTTCAGAAGAAAAGCAGCGTCTTTGACCTGGTCTGGTCGGGAGATGTCACATACGGAGACGTATATCAAAGGAACGAGGCCCAGTTTTCGCGCTATAATTTCGAGATCGCGGACACCGGGATGCTTTTATCCCACTTTACCGACTACGAACAGGAATGTGAGCGCTGTCTGGCCGGAGATCTGCCGATCCCCGGTTACGACTATGTGCTCAAGTGTTCGCATGCTTTCAACCTTCTCGACTCGCGCGGAGTCATCAGCGTTACCGACCGCACCGGATACATCGCCAGGGTACGCAATCTGGCCAGACGATGCGCCGAGATGTATCTAAGACAACAGGAGAAGGTTACGGAATGATAACCGCAGCTGATCCGGGGAGCCAACCCGGGGATTTCCTCTTTGAAATAGGAACCGAGGAACTGCCGGCCGCCGCCGCGCGCTCGGCGGCCGAAAAGGTGCCTCTGCTCGCTCAACAGGTTTTTGCGCGCAACTATATCGAAGTCGGACCGGATGCGATCTCGGTCTGGGTGACTCCCCGACGCATAGCGATTTTCATAGAGGAACTGGTGCCCATGCAGCTGGCGCAGGAGAAAACGGAACGCGGCCCCGTCGCCTCCAGGGCTTTCGATGAGGATGGCAAACCCACAGGGGCAGCTGAAGGCTTTGCGCGCGCCAAGGGCGTCGCCGCCGGTGATCTTGAAGTGCGTGATCACGAAGGTCAGAAGTTCATCTTCGCGGTGCATCGCATCGAGGGTCAGCCGACCATCGATCTGCTGCCTGAGATCTGCGAGGAGATATTGATGGGAATCTCCTTTGCCAAGACAATGCACTGGGATGGCGCCGACATGAGATTTTCACGGCCGGTTCGGTGGCTGGTTACAAAATACGCCTCGCGGACGATCGAGTTTGAAGTCGCCGGCATCAGCAGTGGAGATACCAGCCACGGCCACAGATTTCTTGCCGATCCTGATGTAGTCATAGAGGATGCGTCCTCCTACAGGGAGCTCATGACCGCGGCCAGGGTCATGGTCGACCAGGAAGAACGGCGCCGGGTGATACTGGAGGGTCTGGCCATACAAGCGGGCAAGGAGGGTGCCGGCTATATCGACCCGGCCGGTGAGCTGGAGGAAGTAATCTACCTGGTTGAAAATCCAAGCGTGCAAAAAGGAAGATTCGCTGAGGAACATCTTCGCCTCCCCGATCGGGTGCTTACTACATGCATGCAATCGCATCAGCGCTACTTCCCGCTGACCAGGGAAGACGGTTCTCTCGTAGACGGCTTTCTTCACGTCATAAACGGTGATCCGGCCTGCGCCGGGGGAATCACTGAAGGCAATGAGCGGGTTCTGGAAGGCAGGATCGAGGACGCTGAATTCTCCTTTGACAAGGATCTGGACACGGGCATCGAGAAAATGGCCGGAAACCTTGGAAAGGTCGCATTCCACCGCAAGCTCGGCTCACTGGCCGACAAGAGCACAAGGCTGGACGCGCTGGTTGAAACCTTTGCAGGGCTGACGGGTTTAAGTGAAGCCGATCGAAAAATCACCGCTTCCGCAGCCAGGCTTGCCAAAGCGGACCAGGTGAGCATAATGGTGCAGGAGTTCCCAACGCTGGAGGGTTACATCGGATCT
This sequence comes from Thermoleophilia bacterium, assembly GCA_041658445.1. Classification (GTDB taxonomy): domain Bacteria; phylum Actinomycetota; class Thermoleophilia; order BMS3ABIN01; family BMS3ABIN01; genus JBAZWE01. The sequence goes on along the minus strand of JBBAAB010000076.1, from coordinate 4,205 downwards.
GTTTATGCCAATCTTGAAGGCTATCCATCAGACGTATGCAAGGCCGTCGAGGAACATTTCCTGCCACTTTCTGCGGGAGGCGCGCTGCCGACGACTGTTCCGGGCGCGGTGCTCTCGATCTGCGACAAGATCGATAACCTGACAGGTGCGTTCGGGATAGACGAGCTTCCCACAGGTTCGAGAGATCCATATGGTTTGAGACGGGCGGCGGTTGGAATTGCCGCAATATCAACCATGTTTGCTTTCGACTTTGACCTCATCGCCCTTTTTTCAGCCGGGCGGCGGGCGTATATGGGACAAAAGGCCGATATCTCAAGGGAGCCGGGTCTGGAGCAGGCCGCCTTTGAGTTTGTTTGCGACCGCATTCAGCAGCAGATAGTGGAGAAAGGGATGCCTGTGGAGATATTGGAGGCCGCGCGTGCCGCCGGGCTTAAAAGCCCGCTGAGGTTAATGAATCTCGCCGATGCGCTTGATGATTTTCGTCACACGAAAGATTTCGACGATATGCACACTGCCTATTTCCGCTGTTCGAAGATAGTCGCCAAGGCAGGGGAGACCGCCGGCATGGAGACCGTGGACGCCTCACTTTTTGAAGAGGCGGCAGAGAAGGAGTTATACGCGCAACTCGTCGTCCTGGAGCCGCAGATACAGGAGCTTGCCGGGTCACGTGATTACATGAGCGCGCTGGCAAAGGCCGCTGCAATCCGCGCGGCAGTGGATCTTTTCTTCGACGACGTCATGATAATGGCCGATGACGAAAAGATACGCAATAACCGTCTTGCCCTTGTTAGAGGAACGGCTTCAATGCTTTTGACTCTCGGCGACCCTATGCGTGTCGCGGCGGCACCAAGGACTGCATCAGGGCCATAAGTAACGCTGCTGGCTGCCCACGGTGAAGCTTAAGGTTGTCTATAGCCTAAAAAGGATTCTTGCGATAAACTGGTGAACCTGGATTCCGGGATTTCGGCGCCAGTCGGTAACCTTCTTAATCATCCTGAGCATAGCGAAGGATCTATATAAAGAAACATAAAGTGTCAGAACGATTTTGGGAGGAATTGTATGGGCAAGAAATATGTATTCGATTTCTCTGAGGGTTCAAAGGATATGAAGGATCTTCTCGGGGGCAAGGGAGCGAATCTCGCCGAGATGAAAAATCTCGGGATCCCGGTTCCCGATGGTTTTACGATCACCACCGAAGCCTGCATAGCCTACGGCAAGCAGGGCAACCAGTTCCCGGAAGGGCTGGATGACGAGATAGAAGGCCACGTTGTCCGCCTGGAGGAAACCACCGGCAAGAAGCTGGGCGATCCTGATAATCCCCTGCTTGTGAGCGTGCGCTCCGGCGCGAAGTTCAGTATGCCGGGAATGATGGATACAGTTCTCAACCTGGGCCTCAATGATGATTCTGTAAAGGGCCTGGCCAGGATGACGGGCGACGAGCGTTTCGCCTGGGATGCATACCGCCGTTTCATCCAGATGTTCGGTAAGGTCGTCATGGAAGTGGAAGGCCAGTTGTTCGAAGACGCGATAACTGTCAGGCGCGACGAGGCGGGCGCCAAATTCGACAACGAACTCTCACCCGATCAGTTGCGGCTTCTGGTTGATGATTTCAAAAAGATCCTCGAAAAAGAGACCGGCCGCTCATTCCCCAGTGAGCCGCGTGAGCAGCTGGAGCTTTCTATCCAGGCCGTCTTCCGCAGCTGGGGCAACCCGCGCGCGGTCACTTACCGCCGTCATTATAATATTTCCGATGACCTCGGCACCGCCGTTAACGTGCAGCTGATGGTCTTCGGCAACATGGGCGATGATTCCGGTACCGGTGTCGCCTTCACCCGCAACCCGTCAACAGGGGACAGGGAGATCTTCGGCGACTATCTGACCAACGCGCAGGGCGAGGACGTCGTCGCCGGTATCCGCAAGACGAAGAAACTGTCGGAAATGAAGAACGAGATGCCGGATGTTTTCGGTGAACTCACGGCAGTGATGAAAAAACTGGAGCAGCATTATCGTGAGATGGAAGATATCGAGTTCACCATCGAAAAGGACAAGCTCTACATGCTGCAGACACGCGACGGCAAACGCACAGCCGCAGCCGCCGTGAAGATCGCTTCCGACATGGTGGAGGAAGGTCTTATCACCAAGGAAGAGGCCGTAGGCAAAATTGACCCCGGTCAGCTCGACCAGCTCCTGCATCCGATGATAGATCCGTCCCAGACGTACGAGGCGCTTACACGGGGCCTCAACGCTTCTCCGGGCGCGGCTGTGGGCAAGGTCGTGTTCGATGCCGATACCGCTGCCGAGCGCGGCAAAGCCGGCGAGGCAGTGATCCTGGTTCGCTGGGAGACAAGTCCAGACGACATCCATGGTCTTATCAGCGCCCAGGGAGTGCTCACATCACACGGCGGAATGACCAGCCACGCCGCGGTTGTTGCCCGCGGGATGGGCAAACCGGCGGTCTGTGGCGCCGACCAGGTCAATATTTCCGAGAAAGAAAAACAATTCACAGTTAACGGCAAGACCGTCAGCGAGGGCGACATACTCACGATTGACGGCACGACCGGCAAGGTAATACTGGGCGCAGTGGACCTGGTTCCGCCCCAGATCAACAAGAATTTCCAGGCCATTGTAAGTTGGGCCGATGAGATACGGACGATGGCGGTTCGCACAAACGCCGATACGCCCGAGGACGCCGAAAAAGCGCGCGAGTTCGGCGCACAAGGCATCGGACTCTGTCGTACTGAGCACATGTTCATGGCCGAGGACCGTCTGCCCATCGTGCGCCAGATGATCATGGCCGAGGACAGGGAAGCCAGGGCCTCGGCGCTGGCGCAGCTGCTTCCGATGCAGCAGGGCGATTTCGAGGGGATCTTCGAGGCCATGCACGGCCTGCCGGTGACTATCCGGCTTCTGGACCCGCCACTTCATGAGTTCCTGCCCGATTACACCGATCTCATGGTAGAGCTGGAGCGCGCCAAGCTCACCGGCGCCGGCGAAACCGAGATTGCCGAAAGGGAGAAAGAGGTTACCCGTGTGCGGTCTCTCAAGGAAATGAATCCGATGCTGGGTACCCGTGGCTGTCGCCTTGGCATCCAGTGGCCGGAGATCTACGAAATGCAGGTGCGGGCCATCATGCAGGCGGCGGTTGCAGTGCAGAAGAAACTGGGCGATGCGCCACTGGTTGAGATAATGATTCCGCTGGTTGGTTACGCGGAGGAACTGCACCTCATGCGCGAACTGACCATCAAGGCTTGTGATGATGTTCTCGCAAACGCCGGCGTCAAAATCGATTACCTTGTCGGTACCATGATAGAGCTGCCAAGAGCGGCGCTCACCGCCGACCATATATCGGATTACGCCGACTTTTTCAGCTTCGGCACCAACGACCTTACGCAGACCGCGCTTGGATTTTCCCGGGATGACGCGGAGGGCAAGTTCCTTACGTATTATCTTGAAGAGGGAATTATCAAGACCAACCCCTTTGAAACCATAGACGTCCACGGAGTCGGCAAACTTGTGGAGATAGCGGTGAAACTAAGCCGTGAGAAAAAGCCCGGCATCAAGCTGGGTGTCTGCGGCGAACACGGAGGGGAACCCGACAGCGTCAAGTTCTGCCACCGCGTGGGGCTCAACTATGTCAGCTGCTCGCCCTACAGGGTGCCTTTGGCGAGGCTGGCGGCGGCCCAGGCGGTTCTGGAAGAAAAGAAGATGGCATTTACAACCGCCTGAAACGGCGCTGGTAGAGTCGCATGCAATGACAGGCCGGGCCATCGTGTCCGGCCTGTTTAATCTCAGGCAAAGATGGACGCTGGATTTACAGGGTTCCATCCGGGAAGTAAGTTATAATTTTTCTGAAACACTATTAAAAAGATAATTCATTTCGAGAGCAACAAAATTCTTTTATAAGCATTGAATACAAAACATACATCCGTCTCCATCACAGATAGCTGGGAAGAGGAGCATCTCTCCCGTTATGCGGTTAGGGCCGCCAACAGTCTGGGGCGAGCCTGTCAGGAAGAGTCGTGTTCGCTCAGGACATGTTTCCAGAGGGATCGCGACCGCATTGTCCACAGCAAGAGTTTCCGCCGCTTAAAGCACAAGACCCAGGTATTTATCGCTCCGGAAGGAGACCACTACCGTACCCGGCTTACGCACACCCTGGAGGTTTCGGGGATCTCGCGCACGGCCGCCCGCGCGTTGAGACTCAA
>JBBAAB010000075.1:0-6974 GCA_041658445.1 Thermoleophilia bacterium | reverse complement strand
GGCCAGAACCTGGAAAAGTCCCCATTATCTTGTAGAGAAAGCGTTCTCCCGGTGGCAGCCGATTTCCAGTACGCCCTCAACCTTGCCACCGATACGCAGCGGCACGGTAAGCACTGAGTGTATGTCTGTTTCAGCGAAAAAGGAGCCCTCCTCCTCGTCGTTCAGGAGGTTGTCGATTTTCATCGGCACACCCTCCTTGAAAGTACGACCGACTATGCCCTTGCCCACAGGGACCCTGATCTGTGAAGCGTACTCGCGCATCGCTCCCGTAACCGCCCGTGGCACCAGGTACTCCCTTTTGTTGTCAACCAGGAAGATGAGGGCGGAATCCATTCTCATGACATCCTGGGTCCGGTTGACGATTTCCATCAGGACTTCCTCCAGGTCAAGAGAGACAAGGCCTGCCTCTGAAATGGCTTCGATCGCCTCCATGGCCTTCCTGATGAAATGCTCGTTCTCGTAAATCGTCGCGTTCTCGATCGCCAGGGCCGCATGGGAACCGATCGCCGTCGCGAATTCGATCTGCTCCTTACTGAAGCGCCGCTTGCTGTCGTCATGCTTCAGCCAGACCGATCCGATCGTCCGGTTGCCGGATACCAATGGCACAACCAGATATGATTTTGCGTTGAGCTTGTTGAACATTTCCTGATACGAGCGGGAAATCTCGCGAGGGCTGGTCACGGCTAAAGCCTTCTTGCTTTCGACAGCTTCAACCGCCGCGGCGAGCTCTTCGTAAGGATAACGCATGCTCATGATCAGCTTATCGCTGTAATCTCCATATCCCGCTGTACCCACCCACTGGTCGTCTTCGAAGAGGAACAGGGCCGCGGCGCTGGTTTCGGCGATATAAGCCATATTGTCAAGCACAACGCGGATGGTGTTGTCCAGGTCGAGGCTGGACATCACGGCGCTGCTGATCTTGAGCGCCGCCACGTGAGTATGCGCGCGCTGCACCGAAGCGGTAACGTTAAAGGCGAACATGGCCACGGAGCGCGGCGTTTTCTTACTGCCGACCGGCAGTGGAATGAAGTTGGTTCTCCAGAAGCTGTTTTTGCCCTCGGCTGTCGGCAGAAGTAATTCATCACAATCGACACGCTTTTTTCCCATGACAGACTCGTTCATCTTTCCGGCGATATTTTCTGTTATCTTTCCCGGGAGTGAGTCAAACAGGGATTTACTCACCTTGCCACCGGCCATTTCGACAAACTGCCGGAAGGCATCATTGTGGCTCACGATTCCATATCCGGGAAACTTGAACTCGGCGTATGCGAGTGGTGAGTTGTTTAATGCCTCGCGGGAAGTTTTGATCTTGCTGATGCTACGGCGGATCAGACTGGCGCTTCCCGCTGCCACCACTCCGCCGATACCGACGGCGGCAGAGGTCAACATGTTAAGGTGTTCAATATCAGTGGATTCGATCTGGGTGGTCAGACATAGGATCGTGCCCAGGAGTCCAACGCCTATCGTTTCCAGCGGGCTCAGGAGGATGGCGGCGGTGATTATCGGGACCGCGTAAATGAAATCGACCCAGGGGTTGGTTTCCAAGTATAGCTCATCCATTACTTCGATCAGTATGAGCATAATGGCGATGATCAGCAGGATAACCGCGTGTCTGCCGGGAAAATCTTTTCGTAATAAAGACATAATTCCTCAGACGGGGAAAGTTTTAATTACGTATGCGGCAAGGAGAGAGCGCCCCCCATGAGCACAACTCAAGTTGCTTGATATTACTCAAGGATTATAAGACATAACATAGTGAAGTGCATCCGCTTAATCTTTTCTTAACGCTACCAGTAATATAAAAGAAGCCTTATGGGTATCATAAATATACGGCTTGTGAATGGGCGGTCGTTTATTAAATTACGGGGAGTCTATCTATGAGGATGACTGTTTTGAATGCAAATTATTTATGGTTGCGGCGAAAGGCTGTGGTTTTCGCTCCCGTTCTGTTCGCACTGGCCGTCGTTTTATTGATGCTGGCAGTTGCGGCCGGGTGTGGCGATGATAGTGAGAAGGTTGACGTGGCCACGGTTGGCGACACGGGAGGCCGTCTGCAGATCAGGGAAACATATTTCGATGCGGGCACCGCCAAAACGGGTGAAAAGGCTGAACACGCCTTCGAGCTTAAGAACACCGGCTCCGGACCGCTGAATCTGGGCCAGCTGGAGGTAAAGAGGCTGGAGGGTTGCTGAGACGCCCAGGCGGTCGTGGGTTCCACGACTCTGGCTCCGGGCGAGACCACTATGCTGACCGTGTCCATGCATATGGGCAAGGGAATGGGTGGAATGCACCTGTTTCAGATAACAGTCAACTCCAATGATCCTGCTCCGGCGGCAAACAATGTGTCGTTGCGGGCTAACTATATTGAATAATGGAACAACAAATTCACAGCGCAACCACCGGCTCCTTTAAGCCGGCGGAGGAGCAGGCGCGGCGCGGCGCCTTCGACAGACTGCTGCGATGGCGGTTGTATCCGGGGCTGTTTCACTGGCCACTCTATATCACGCTCGCAATACTGATTTATTTCGCCTTTGCACCGGGTCAGAGGGGGGAGGGCAACCTGGCCACGGAAGTGGTCTGGCGTCTCTGGTGGCCCCTGCTTCCGTTCGTGCTTCTTCTGGCCGACAGGATATGGTGTGGCGTCTGTCCCTTCGGGGGAGCTGCTGACGCTGCCGGCAGACTTGCAGGAAAGAGACCGGCGCCGCCTTTATTTTTCAGAAAGGCGGGACCCTGGATGGGAACGGCTTCGGTTTTCGCATTCGGTATTGCTTTTCTTGCCCTGGGACTGGAAGCTGATTCAGGTTCCACAGGAATCATCCTCATCGCCATGACACTGTTGGCGGTCGGTCTGTCCCTGACCTATCGCGGCAGGACTTTCTGCCGTTACCTGTGTCCGGTCGGAATGATCACCAGGGTATATTCGTTCTTCTCGTGGAGCCGGCCGGAAGGCAGCGGCGACCGGCGGGCGGTGAAATCCTGTCCTGTGGGGCTATCAACGGTAAGCTTGAGGCAACCGAGTCAGTGTCATTTATGCGGCGCCTGTACCGAGGCACGAGCTCCAGGAGGCATAAACACCCGGTTTACCCCGACTGGCGTGCGCAAACCGCAGGCACGTGAGTTCGGGCGTGCCGAGGCGATCCTCTCCCTGTTGCTGCTTGGCCTGATGGCGGCGGATTCGGTGCGTATGACGAGCCTTTTTGCACGATACCAGCAGGCTGCCTTGCCGGTTTTCGGCTACAACTACCGCCTGGCGGTCGTGGCCGGAGTCACGGCTCTCACAAGCTTTGTCCTGGCGGCACAGCTACTGATATCCAGGTTCGGGGTGGAGCGCCACGGCGGGCCGCTGGCGTTTATCCGGTCAAGCTTCACCTTGCTGCCCCTTACCCTGGGAGTATTCCTGTCTCTGGCTCTGCAGCATCTCTGGTCGGGGGCCCTGCCGTCTCTGCAGACGGTGCTGGTAGAGTCGAGACTGATAGACTGGTCGGGTCATATGCCGCCTGTGAATGTTTATTTCACCAGCCTGCCGCTTAAGGCGATACAGTTCACCATGTTGGGCGCTGGGCTTTTCCTGTCTCTGAAGGTTGCAGGCTGGGATCTGGGGGATAAGTCTTTCGCGGATGGCTCTCATACGGCAGGCGGAGTCAGGATGACCGGCGCATGGCAGAGGAGGGCGATGGTCCTCATGGCAGCGGCCGGCTTTGGTTTCCTTTTCTATCTGCCCATGAGCGGAGCCTGCTAAAGTCAGACATATCGACGGAGATCCATGAAAAGAACAATCAAAATATCAGCGAATAAAAGCTATACGGTAATGGGATTTATCATGGTGATATCAGCCGCCATGATGGCCGCTCTCCTTTTTTCCGGTTGCGGTTCCACGGCTGAGAACGACCCTGCTTTTCCAGAATTCGTCTACCGTTCCGAACAGTCTCTCGAAGGATACAGGATCGCGGCTGCAAGCCAGGACATCATGGAATTCGTCCCCTGCTACTGCGGCTGCAATCAGGATGCCGATAAATACCGCAGTCTGAAAGACTGTTTCTACGACCGCAAGACCGGCGAGTATGATGAACACGCGGCCAGTTGCACGACCTGCCTGGACGAAGCCGTGGACATAAACCAATGGAAGAAAGAGGGTCTTACGACGGCTGAGATCAGGGAGAGGATCGATACAAAGTACGCCGAGCGGGGAGAGCCGACCGACACACCGATGCCATGAGTTCTATCGCCACCTTCGCGAAAGACCGGTAAGCCCATCGCGCCAGAAGATGCGCCAGAACTCCATTCGGCGGGTGCGGGAGTATTCGGCGCGCCGCGCCGGGTCGGACAAAACCTGGCGGGCCTCGTTTATCTCCTGCATCTTCAGGGTTGCCGACACGCGCTGTTCCGGCGGGCAGGAGTCGGGATGGTATTTTCTGGCGAGCGCCTTGTAAGCCCTTTCGATGACATCCGGGGACGCTTCCCGGTGGACTTCGAGGATTCGGTAATAATCTTTCACGGGTTGGACCTTACTTTTTGCACGCGCCAATAGTACAGCAAACTCATGCAGGTTACCAAGATGTTCAGATGAGGCGGCGCAATTCGGAGCATGCGGGAGCCGCGCAGGTCCGAAAAACAAAAGAACGCGCACGCAAGCCGCATGCACGTTCAAATTTGTTCGATTATCGGGCAGAAGATCAATGGCCGCCGGGTCTGACTATAATCGCTCGCAACGTCCGCTCTAGACCCGACGCAATATCCACGTCATATGTATAGCAATACCTCTGTCTTCAGCCCATGCCCTGGAAGGCGTTGGAGCTCAGGCGGTAATCTTGGCCCGCTCTGACTCCGCGAATTGCCAGCCCTTGGAAGACCCTGCACTGTTATTTTGATCTGATGTCAGGTCTGCAAAAGTGGTTGATTCAAGCCGTTCAATCAGATCCTGCTGGATCATGTCCCAGACAGGATGCACCGGGCAGAAATCTTCCCGCGTGCACTCGCCGGCCTCACGCAGACAACGATTAAGCACGATTGGCTCCTCGATAGCCTCGATAACCTCTCTAAGGTTGATTTCCTCAGGCAGGCGTGCAAGAAGGACACCACCCTGATTACCGCGTAGCGTTCTCACGAGACCCGACCGGGCCAGTGTGCGCATGATTGTCGGGAGATACTTCTCAGGAATGCCCTCGCTTGAAGCGATCTCCTTCGTTTGCACCACACTGCCAAACTCTTCGCTCGACAGGTGCAGTAAAGCTCTGATTGCGTAATCTGCTTGTCTTGTAAGTTGCATGTGACACCTCCTTCTTTCACATCAATAATTAGAAGCGCAGGAGCGGCTTCCGTTCTTCTTTCATGGTTCCGAAACAATTGCGTTCCGGTTTTGCGCGGGTAAAGCACAACGCAACCATGTACCGTAAATCATATTTTGGAGGATAACCTGAGTGAGATTGCGTTCCTATCGGGGAAATCCCCCATCTTTGTTATCGATTTAACTAATTAGAGTACCTAGGTTCTGTTGGACCGGGCTCCCGGCGGGAGGGTAAAGAGATAAAAATATGGCTATTTGCAGGCTATCTTACCACTTCTTCTCCAGATTGAGCAGTTCCCGGCCATACCCGATCACGCATATCGGGGATACGATGAACTGGTAGAAAAGGAAGTATGCGATGAATCCGAGAATGTTACGCCTTATTTTTAATCCCATCAGATCGAAAACGCTTCTCTGGTAGCGCAGCATGACCAGGACGATCAACGCCGTCAGGGGGAGCACCAGCAGGGTCATCAGGCCGGCGATATGATAGTAACCGAAACATGCCAGTATGACTCCCGGCAGAAAAGCCACGGTGAAGGTGAGGTCCAGCGCGGGGAACAGCAGATCCATGGCCACGAAAAAGCCCGCAAAACCACGCTGCTTCCATATTATGCTCATATGGCTTCGGAGTGCCTCGATCATGCCCCTGGCCCAGCGCTGGCGCTGTCTGTAGAAGCCCCGGAAGTTGGCAGGCACTTTGGTGAAAGCGATAGCGGTAGGTTCATGAACAACGCGATGCCCTTCCCGAAGCAGGGCCCAGGTGAGGACGATATCCTCGCCGATGCGATTCGGCCAGCCGCGGGCTGATCTGACGATACCCGTGCGGAAGGCGCTGAAGGAACCCTGCGCCACGAGCGTCCCACGGTACAGGCTCTGTTGGCGCTTGACCGCGCCTATGGCCAGAAAATAATCCCATTCCTGCAGGCGGGTGATGCGTGACTCGCGCGAATTTTTCGCTAGCACGGACCCGGCGACGGCCGCGCAGTTCGGGGTGGAATTCAGGCGCGCCACAATACGCCGGAGAGCCTGCGGGTGGAGAAAAGTATCCGCGTCTATGGTTACCAGAACGCGATGTGAGACAGCCTCAAGCCCCGCGTTCAGCGCCGCCGCTTTTCCCTGGTGGGGGATGGAAATGATTTCCAGGCACGGCTTCCGGAGAGAGCGCAGGTAGTTGAGGGTTCCGTCGGTGGAACCGTCGTCGATGACGATGATCTCGATCTCGGCTGGGTAATCCTGACCCGCAAGTCCGCGAAATGTCTCCGGCAGGTTCTTCTCTTCGTTGCGGGCTGCGATAAGAATCGATACCGCGGGGAAGGTTCCATCCAGCATCAGAGGAGGCTGCCTGTAGCTGAGCAGGCTGAGCAGCAGAAAGACGTTGAGGTAGCCGGGGACTATGGCGATAAACGCGACCAGTATAATTGCGCCCGGTAGCGACACCAGGCCGGCGAGTTCGTCGATCCATGACAGCGCGAGGATAATGCCACATGCCGCGAACGCAAGCGCGCCCAGGTTAGCGACCGCGAAACGCGACGTCAGACCGGAACGTGGCAGGCCCCCAACAAGCTCGCTACCGTCCGAAGCGGTTTTTATTGGAGTACTCATGGCGAAGAAACGGGTCCGGCGAGAATACGCTCCGGGCCCTGTGTTAAGTTCGCCGTTTATGCCTGAAAATCCTTGTTTGAACGAT
>JBBAAB010000074.1:0-6999 GCA_041658445.1 Thermoleophilia bacterium | reverse complement strand
AAACATGCTACCACCTTGTACAATTTTCAAGTCGGATGCCCTGACTTTATATCTTGCGGCAGGACACCCCCGCCCGAAAACGCATATTTGAAATTGGCGATACGGGGTAATGTATTTATTATATATTCGGATGCCAATTTTGTTTTTCGGCTAACGAACCGATAAAAGTAAGTAAGTATGCCCTTAAGCTTCATCGGCCCCGGTATTAGTTATATCTTCCCCAGAAACGGCAATATCTCACTTGCAGGCAGTGTTTTTTATCTGGATAATGAATAGCAGGATGCCCATTCGACCTTTCAGGTCAGGATAGTGATCATGATTTCAGCAATAAAAGATAAAGTTTCATCCTTCTTCAGTCTTTTCCAGGAGCGGCCTGTCTATACCGTAGCACTCGCGATGGGCATGTCGGCGCTACTGGCAGGAATCTCCCTGTATCTTTTCGTTTTTGCCGGCAGGTCCCTGCTCCCCGCCCCCCTGGCCGGGGACGCGCCCGCGACTCCACATATGACATCGGTTCCGGTGCAGATCGCCTCCCTGGGCCAACCGGCAGCCCAGCCTCCGGTCAGCCCACCCCAGGAGGGTCCGGTATTCGAACAGCAGATCGCCGCAGCCGCTCCGAGTGAAGGTACGGCAGCGGTCGCTTCCGCTATGAGTGAAAGTGCGACAGCGGTCGCTTCCGCGGTAAAAAGTCCAGATGACGAGAAGTCGAAAAGCGAGCACGACGAAAATAAGCTCGCCGTCGTTTCGAACGCGGAACATAAGTCAGAAAGGCACTGGTACTCGCAGAAGGAGAAGGAGAAGGAGAAGAAGGAAGACTAGCTGTAAGGCACGCAGCGGTTTTTACCCGACTCCTTGGCCCGGTAAAGCGCCTGGTCGGCCTTCATCAGAAGGTCGGTCTGCTCCTCGGAATCTTCCGGATATGATGCAACGCCGATGCTGGTTGTAACTCTGACTTCAGGATATTCAGGCAGCCTGATGGCGGCGATACCCCGCCGCAGCTTCTCGGAAACTTTGATCGCGAACTCTTTTGAGGTCTCGGGAAAGACTACCGAGAACTCCTCCCCTCCATAACGTGTTACCATGTCCGACTGCCGTACATTGGCCATAAGCACCCTGGCCACCGCCTTCAGCAATTCATCTCCGGCCTGATGGCCGTAGGTATCGTTGACCTTCTTGAAGTCGTCAAGGTCCAGAATTGCCGCCGACAGATTTCGTCCATAGCGCTGGCTCTTGCTCATCTCTCTGTCGAGGACGTTGCTAAGATAACGGAAATTGTACAGTCCGGTCAGTGGATCGGTTATCGCCAGACGCCGCTGCAGCTCACCGAAATTAACATTTTCAACCGCGCTCGCGGCCTGCATCGCAAGCAAGCTGAGAATCTTCTTCCTGCTGTCTTCGAGAGGATGATCATGATCAAATACCGCCACGAGCGCACCGAGGGCTCTTCTGTCATACATGAGCGGATACGTCACCGCTTCCTTTGAGTTGAACCGGAGGGTTTCACCTGCCGCGGCCTTGCCAGACGCTACATCCCTTACGAGACGGCCGGCTTCGTCAGCCGCGCTCCCCCTGAAAAAACCTGATGGCACTGCGGCAGAAATCGCTTTCTGGCCGGGCTGGTCTGTGCTGAACAGCTCAACCCAAATGCCGGTGGCGCCGGTGGCCAGGCGGGCTGCCTCAGCCGTCGTCTTCATTAGGCGCTCCCTGTCTGTTGTGGAGCCGAGTATGTCGCCCGCATATGATAACGCCAGCAACAACTGCGTCCGGGATTCTTCCAGTTCTGAAATGTAGCTGCGAATGCTTGTCTGCATAAGGCTGAACGAAGTGGCCAGGCTGCCGACCTCATCCCTTGATCTGACGTCAATATCCGTGCCCAGGTCACCCTCGATGCCGGCGGCGGTCGCGTTGGTAAGTTTCCTTAAAGGCCCGGTTATATTCCTGGCCAGCAAGAGCCCAAGTGTTACGGCCAGAAACGCGACACCCATCATCATCAATAGACCGACTTCCAAAGCCTGGGTTGAAGCCGCGCCGACCGTGTCGGATGGAACCCCTGCCAGCAGCGTAACGGCGGGATCGGCAATTGAGGCAGGAACAGGGACCGCCGCCGCTATCATGTTCTTTTCGCCGAGCACACTTGTGAACGTCTCTGCGCCGGCGGCATCACCATTTCGCGCCTGGTTGCCGTCCGCGGGAATGCCCTGAATACTTGCGCCCTCCGGCAGCGATCCGATTGTAACCACGCCACTATCCAGCAATGCCCAATCTATCCCCTGTGACAAGAAAACCGCATTCAGGGCGTCGGCGTCATACGGCTTCATCGCGGTTATCTGCCACTCCCCCCCGGGGCCGGCAAGCCGCACAGAAGCGGCGATCTGCGGGGGATGACTGCCTCCGGCCACACCAGTACGCGCTATTACCTTACCCGTGGGATCTTTAAGCACCAGACCCTGGGCGCCCGTCGTGCGCATGACATATGCGAGAGTCTCCTGGCGGCGGGCTTCGTCTCCGACGATCAGAGCGCCGGTATCAGCTTCCCGCAGGGACCCCTGCAGGCTCGCGTCCAAAGCGTGCGCCTGCTCCGTTACGATAGCCGAGGACGCCGCCAGTCCGCTCTGTATCCTGCCCCGGTATGTCTCTGTCCCGGAACGGTCCAGAACGACGCTGGCTGCCACCGTAACCACAAGCAGTGGCAGAAGCACGGTGCCGGCAAAGAACAGATATAGTTTGGTGTGAAGCTTCATGAAGAAGACGCCTCTCGAGGTAAAAACAGGTCTTTATACATGGCGCGCCGGGGTGTCCGACGGTTACGGGGACCCTCTAACTCTTGTGTCGGCCCGACCTCAGGATACCTCCAACGATCCAGAGGCCGAAAAAGCCTGAAACAAGAAACCCGAACAACGCGAAGACCGAGATTCCCAACAACCGCGGCCCTCCCTCGGCAAACAGGCCGATAACCGATGATCCCAATATCAGCGAAGAAAGCACTACTGCCACTACCAGGCGGTTTGTCAAAACCGTGAAACGTTGCATCACGTCTTCCAGGTTACGATGGACGAAATTGATCTTGACCTCGCCGTTCCTGATCAGATCCAGGGTGTCATGAACCTGGAAGGGATAGTCGCGAAAAACGTTGATGTAGCTCTCCGCCTGGCGGCCGCCCCTCTCCAGAAGGCTTGCCGGAGAATAACGCCTGCGCAGAAACTCGCGTGTATAGGGGCGGGCGAACTCAAACACGTTGAATGACGGATATATCTGGGTGCCGATGCCTTCCAGCGTGGCCGCTGATTTTTCCAGCAGGAGAAAGTGGACCGGCAGCTTGATCCTGAGCCGGTAGATGGCACTGAAGATATCCCGAAAGACTCCCACGGGATCCAGATCTCCCAGGCTGACTCCATAGTATTTCGCGAACATGTCCCGCGCTTCCACGACGAACTCGGCTTCTTTCTCGCGCGGAAACATGACTCCCAGCGCCGACATCCGTTTGGGGATGTTCTCGATACGCTCGTTCATGACGTCCAGGAACAGGTTGATTATGTTATTGCGGTCCGAGTCGCTCAAACGGCCGGCGATGCCGAAATCGACCATTGCGATGGCTCCATCGTCCAGCACCAGGATATTTGACGGATGAGGGTCGCCGTGGAAGAAGCCGTCGACATATATCTGCTTTAACCAGCATTCCGCAATCGTGACAGCCAGTTTTTTTCGCTCGGCCATTTCCATGGACTCAATGTCCAGATCAACAAGCTGCTCGCCGTCGATATACTCAAGGGTAAGCACCCGGTTGGTGCTGTACTGCGAATATACTTTTGGTATTACTACTGAATCATCATTAATAAAGTTACGCTCGAAGCGCTCGGCGTTCCGGGCCTCGACCCGGTAGTCGAGCTCTTTTCGTATTCCGCGCGCAAACTGGTCCACCAGGCCGACCGGATCGATCAGGATATCCTCGCCACCATGGTCTCGAAGCAGCTCCGCCAACTGGTAAAGAAGGTCTATATCTGACTTGATCTGGGACTCCGCGTCGGGCCTCTGTACCTTAACAATCACCTTGTCACCGTTTGGCAGCACGGCCCTGTGCACCTGGCCGATGGAAGCCGCGGCGATGGGCACGTCGTCGAATTCGATGAAGAGCCGCTCAACGGTCAGGCGCAGTTCGGATTCGATGGTCTCGTAGGCCTTTTCAACCGGGAAGGGATGCACATCGTCCTGAAGTTTGCGGAGCTCGATAATGATGTCTTGGGGAACCACGTCCGGGCGTGTACTCATAAGTTGTCCGAACTTGATGAAGGTTGGTCCCAGGTCTTCGAGCATGGAGCGTATGTGTTCGCCGCGCGTTCCAATGCGGCGGGCGGGCCTCGCCTTGATGCGCGGCAGCATGCCTCGCAGGTTGTGGCGCTCAAAGAAATAGCCAAAACCGTGTTTGACCGCGATTTCGGTGATGTGCCGCATACGGTCTGCGTTTCTGACGCTGCTTGCTATTCGCATTGCAAGTCCCTTTAAGTCTGTTGCCGCGGTGTCCGGTTCTTCTTTCCCGGTTTACCGCCGGGCTCCTTTTGACTTCTTTTTGGACTTTCCATCGCCACCGGTTTCGCCGGCTTCAGCATCCGGCCCCGCCTCCGGATTCCGGGCCGATTCCAGCAGGGAAATGCGGTGCTCGAGCTGAGCCACCTTAAGCTGAAGATCCTCCAACTGCTGTTTTGGCGCCAACCCCAGGTCCTGTATATTTTTCTGCAGGGTCTCATCGAACCTGTTCCTCAAGGAGCGCGCTTCGCCCTTGGTCTTGTCAATAACCTCGTCGACCGCCTGACGTCCCTCATCGCTGGTCATCTGCCCACGCTTGACGAGTTCGCCGATGACGGATTCCGCGGCCTCCCTGGTAATGGCTGCCGCCCCGAGGGTCATAAGAATGCTCTGTTCAAGCAGGTTGCTCATGAGAATCGCCTCCATCTTCATCCAGGCTCCCGGGAAATACGGAAGCGCAAAGACAATCGGTATCGTGTTTGGAAAAATGAATTGGCAGCTGCCGTTAGTGAATGATTTCTACCCCCCGCAGGCGGGATTTGAAACTTCACGTGAAGCGGCCCGGATGCTGTTTAGCGGGCTTTTGCCGCCTTGCCACCGGCTTTGGTCCCGGCTTTTCCCTTGGCGCTGGGACGGAACTGCTTTTCCCTCTCCTTCCAGAGAGTAAGCAGGGGAGCGGCCATGAATATGGAGGAATACGCGCCTGATGTGATTCCCACTATGAGGGCAAAGGCGAAATCTTTCAGCGTTTCGCCGCCGAATATGAACAAACAGACGACGGGCATCAAGGTCAGAAGCGTGGTGATGATGGACCTGGCCATAACTTCCCAGATCGACTGGTTGACCATTTCCGCGTAGGCGCCCCGTCGCGCCTTGGGGGTGTTCTCACGAATACGGTCGAAAACAATAATCGTGTCGTATAGCGAATAACCGAGTATGGTCAGCACGGCGGCGACGGTCGCAGTCGTGACCTCCCGGCCCGTTACTGAATAAACCCCCACGGTGAGCAGAAGATCGTGTAAAAGAGCGGCAATGGTCGCCACGGCGGACTTGAATTCAAAGCGTAAGGAAACGTAACCGATGATTATGGCCCAGGCGATAATCATGGCCCAGAGCATGGAGTTGACTACCTGTCTTCCGAATGTCGGCCCCACGCTCTTCCATGATTTTTCTGTGACGCCAAATGAACTGTCCAGCGACGAGACGATGGCCGTCTCCTCCTCAAGGGAAATCGCCGGCAGGGTTATCTGGTAGCGCTGCTCACCGATCGTCTGTACTACTGCATCGCTGTAGCCCGCCTTGCTGATGACATCGCGCACCCCATCCACGCTGGTTTCCTGAGCAAAGCTGGTTACCAGGCGGTTGCCACTCTCGAAGTCGATGCTCAGGTTGAGTCCCCGGGTGAACAGGCTGATCAATCCGACAAGGATGACTATGCCGGAGATGGCAAACCAGAGATACTTCCTGCCCATGAAATCGTAATGCATCACTTTTCCGCTTCCTTCTTTTCGAACTTCATCCCCATGAGCCTGGGGTTGTTAAAAAGTTTCAGGTTTGCCAGAAGGGCCAGCATGGCCCGCGTGGCCAGGACCGCGGTGAACATGCTGATGACAACACCGATCATCAGCGTCAGGGCAAATCCCCTGACTCCCGCTGTAGCTACAATGAATATGACGCCGGCCGTGATCAGGGTTACGGCGTTGGCGTCCAGAATCGTCTTGAAACCCTTGTTGTAGCCGGAGTTTACCGCGGAACGAATCGTCTTGCCCTTCTTAACCTCTTCCTTGATGCGCTCGAAGATGACCACGTTGGCGTCCGCGGCGACACCGATTGTCAGCATCATGCCGGCGATACCGGGCAACGTCAGGGTCGCCGGATACCACGGGTTAGTCAGCGCGGCGTAGAAAAGCAGTCCATAGATGATCAGGGCAATATCGGCAACCACGCCCAGCAGGCGGTAATAAACCAGCATGAAAACCATCACGATGATCAGGCCGACCATGCCGGCGAGAAGGCCCTGCCTCAGGGAATCCTTGCCCAGGGTGGCGCTGATCTCGTTCTTGTCGACCGTCTTCAGCTCCACCGGCAGGGCGCCCGTCTGTAAAACGAGCACGATGTTCTTAATTTCCTCGATGGGAATGTTGCCGGTGATCTCGGCCTTGTCGCTGGTAATCTTGTCCTTGACCGTCGGAGCGGAGACAACCTCGTCATCGAGGACGATAGCCATCTGCTGCACCTGTCCGGTGATTGCCCCCGCGTTGGCCAGGCTTTCGGTCACTTCTGCAAATTTTTTCGATCCGGCGTCGGTAAAACTCATGTCGACCTTGGAGCGTCCCACCTGGTCTGTGCCGATCTGCGCGCCGTCGAGAGCGTCACCGGTCATTAGAGGCTGGCGATCGACTACGACCGGTACGCGAACCACCTGGTTGTTCTCATCTCTCATGACGTCGCCGGTCTTTTCATCGCGCAGAGTCTGGG
>JBBAAB010000073.1:0-7003 GCA_041658445.1 Thermoleophilia bacterium | reverse complement strand
GTTGAATGCGAAACGCAATCCGAAATGCCCCGTATGCGGCGAAAATCCCACGATTACGGAGCTGGTCGAATATGCCTACACCTGCGAAACCCAGGTGCCCGGCTCGCCAGGTTGATGTCCGACGCTCTGCGGCTGTCCGCGGCGCAGCTGGATTCCATTTTCAGGCATTCGTATGCCTGTAAACCCGAAGAAGCCTGCGGTGTCCTTGCGGGCGACAGGGATGGGAACGTCAAATATGTTTATCTGATGGAAAACGTCAGGCACAGCACTACTCGTTACGATATGGGCAAGCGGGAGCTTTTTGATGTGTTTGACGAGATATGGAACAAAGGCCTGGAGCTTGTGGCAATTTTTCATTCTCACCCCCACTCTCCGGCCATACCTTCAGATGTGGACCTGAATCTGGCTATTCCCGAGCCTGGGATTGTTCTTCATCCGGAATCGTTTTATCTCATTATCTCACTTATGGATGACGAACCTGTTTGCAACGCATTCAAAATCGATGATGAGGAGTTTGTGGAAGCGGAAATATGTATCGGGGAGGTCAGGAATGCATGAATGCATTTGCGACCAACATGGTGTTTGATGGCTAAAACCATAGATAGCCTGATAGAAGTATTGCAACCATTGCAAAGTATTGCTGTGGCTTTTTCCGGCGGAGTTGATTCTTCGGTAGTGGTAGCAGCATCCCTCGAAGCACTGGGTAAGGAAAACGTTCTGGCCGTGACCGCCCGTTCGGAGACGCTTCCGGCCCAGGAGCTGGTAATGGCGCTGGAATTTACTTCAAGCCTTGATGTATCCCACTCCATTGTTGATACACAGGAAATGGACTGCGAGGATTTTGCAGCAAATACACCTGACCGCTGTTTCTATTGCAAACGCGAGCTCTGGAAGAAGGTGCGCCAGGTGGCGGATGAAAAGGGAATCAGGCACATGGCTGATGGAGTGAATGCCGATGACCTTGGCGATCACAGACCGGGAATTAGGGCGAGCGATGAGGCCGGGGTCGTCCATCCCCTGGCGCAAATCGGCGCCGGCAAGGAAGATGTTCGTGAGCTGGCTCGCGAGCTTGGACTGGCAAACTGGGAAAAACCGGCTCAGGCCTGTCTGTCATCCCGCTTTGCTTACGGGCAAAGAATAACCAGGGAGGGTTTGAGAAGGGTCGAGCAGGCTGAGGAGTTTCTGCAGGACTTGAATCTTGAGCCGTTGCGGGTCAGGGATCACGGTGATATGGCCCGAATAGAGGTTTCCGAGGAGGCGCTGGACGGGCTTACCTTAGCCGACCTCCGGGAGGGAATCCTCTCTCGTTTCAAGGAGCTGGGGTACGTTTATGTCACGCTGGACCTGGAGGGTTTCAGAACGGGCAGCATGAACGAGATTTTGACCAATTTGCCGCAGGCAGAGTAGCATTTGACACATCGTAAGGCGCTACACGACATCAATTCAATGCGATAATTATTGATCGTTACTCCGATTACCCCCTCTGTTACGCACATCGTAACTATTATTCCGCACATATATCCCGAATTGGCGTGGATCTTGCTTCCATGGATGTATAGCTTCAACGGTGCATAACGGATCAGCTCATGAGATACAGCCCGTCAGCAGGTTTGTTTAATAAGAGGCCGGGTAGTAATTTCAAAGCTCGAGGATGTCGTTTTGCAATGAAAGACAATTTTAACTTTTCACAGGGGGGTTAAACTTTGAAAAACCAAAACGAAGAAAAAACAGCTCTTTCCAGAAGGGAACTACTGGTGGGTGCGGGTAAGATCACCGCGGCAGGCAGCGTCGTGGTCATAGCCGGAGGCGGTCTGGGTCTTCTCGCCGGTTGTGGTGATTCCAGCACAACGACAACAGCCACAAACAAAACCCAGGGAGCTACCCTTCCCTGGCCTTATGTAAAACTGAAGACCGCTGACATTAAGAAGATCCAGGAAACTGCGCATGACAACTGGTTCGTTGGTTTTTGCGCTTTTGCAACCTTGAGTGGAATCGTGAATCTGTTGAGAGAAAAAGTTGGCGACCCCTATAATTCCTTCCCAGTTGAAGCAATCACCTACGCACATGGCGGCACTGCTGGTTGGGGTGGCACCTGCGGCACTCTTGTCGGCGCCGGCATGGCGGCATCGCTTGCGGCTGGCCCGAAGGTTGGCGAGGAAATACTTAACGAAGTCATGAAGTGGTATACAGAGGCCGATTTGCCTGTTTATAAGCCGGATCAACCGAAAGCCGAGATCAAGTCCGTCAGCAAGAGTGACAGCCCCTTGTGTCACCTGTCGGTCGGCAAGTGGATGAAGAAAGAAGGAGTAGGTTTTCTGAGTCCCCAGCAGATGGAAAGGTGCGCACGTCTATCGTCGGATGTCGCCTCGAAAACAGTCGAATATCTGAACGCCAAGGTAGACAGCAAGTTTGCAGCGCACAACAAAGAACCCGTCGCGGTCAATGGTCTGCCTTCACAGAATAATTGCATGGAATGCCACGGAGCCATCGTTCCGCCAGTTCCTACACCTGGTGGCGGTGAGAACCTGATCCGAAGTCACTAAGCCGCTTTTTCCATGTTTCCTGGCTTCGGGAGCCGTCTATTCTGCGCAACCGAAGCCAGTAACATGCATCACATGAATCACTCCACGAACGAGTCGAGGAACTCAACCTCGATACCCATAGCCTCGAGGTGGCTGAAAGCCTTTTCAAGATTCTCATCATCGCCGCTGATCTCCAGGACCATCCAGCCGAACTTCTCATCGATATTAGCCCGCCTGATGTTGGGGATAATATCGAATTCTTTCACCAGCTGATATATAACCGGCTTCTTTATTAGTTTCTCGGGAAATGTCAACTCGAGACGCTGGGTTTTCATGTCGAAACCTCCTGGAGACACGGCTCTGTATTTTTATGGGGGCTTGTTATTATTATTCTGCTAATATTAACGTAGGTAAGTAAGATATTATCCTTATGCGACGGCAAGTTCAAAACCAATTATAATGGGCGTCCCAAAAAAATCCGGAATCGCATTAATAGCCGCCGCGAGCGGGGCTTATTTCTGGCTTAACCGCGGAGGTGAATTGCACCGCACTTTCGGCTCAATCAGGAGGGACATATCAGCTGTTCAGGAGCGGGATCCGGCCGCGTCGAATATTGTTGAGACGTTGACCTGCTATTCTGGCTTGCATGCCATCTTGCTTCATCGTATGGCCCACTTTCTTTATGAACAGAAACTGCCCGTCGCGCCACGGATTATTTCGCAGGTGAACAGATTTCTCACAGGCATAGAGATACATCCGGCGGCTGTTATCGGTGAGGGTTTCTTCATTGACCACGGTTCGGGCGTGGTAATCGGTGAGACGACCGAGGTGGGAGAGAACGTGACTCTATACCAGGGCGTCACGCTTGGAGGAACAGGCAAAGAGACCGGCAAACGGCATCCCACGGTACGCGATGGCGTGACGGTGGGCGCTGGTGCAAAAGTGCTGGGTTCGGTCACTATCGGCGACAACGCGAAAATCGGGGCGGGAAGCATCGTGATTCAGGACGTTCCCCCCAACTCCACGGTTGTCGGAAACCCGGGACGGCCCGTGCGCGAAAGGGGACGCAAGATCGGCGCCGCTGACCTCGACTGGACTCACCTCCCCGATCCGGTGGCGGATGCAATGCAATCGCTTGTAAGGCGTCTCGTGGAACTGGAAAATGAATTCAAGGATGCTTTTCCGGAAAAACGGGAAGAAATAGAAAAAGCCCAGGAAGAGGGCGAGCGGGAGCTGGACAAGGTTTTTGACTATTATCACGGCTCCGGAATATAGATTTTATCCCGCTGACCGGCCAGGAACCTGCTGCGCAGCAGCAGCTTCTCTGATATTATTTTTCTGTGTTTAATGTCAATCAAAAACGGAGCGTGAGAGACAATTGAGTAAAGTACGAAGGCTGGTTTTGGATGTATTAAAGCCGCATCAACCGACGATTCTGGATCTCGCGGTAAAGCTTGGAGATCTGGAAGGAGTCGAGGGCACCGACGTTGTTCTCAACGAGATCGATAACAAGGTCGAGAACATCAAGATCACTCTCGAGGGTCCGCGCATCAACTTTGATGATGTGGCGGCGGTAATTCAGGAAAGCGGCGGGAGCATCCATAGCATCGATAAGGTCTCCACTGGCAAGGAATTGATAGAAGAAGCCAATACTCCGCAGGATATTTCCGCGCGCTGGATGAGGTGACGAAGGGGGTATCCCCCACTCCTTGAAACTGCCCAGCATCCGCACTTTGCGCAAGTACCACCGGATAGCCAGTGTCGGTGAGATAGCGCGCCGATATTTCGCCATGAACGCTTTCGACGGCGCTCTTACTATTCTGGGTGTGCTGGTCGGAGGCTACTTCGGCCATCTGGAAGAGGCCGGCAAGATCGTCGTTCTGGGCATGACCGCCTCTTTCGCCATGGGTATTTCCGGTTTTTACGGCGCTTATATGACGGAGCACGCCGAGCGCAGCCGTGCGCTGCAGGAACTGGAAGAGTCGACCTTGAGCAATCTGAAGGATACGGATATCGGCCACGCCTCCACCTATGCTACGATCATTGTAGCCTTGGTTGATGGGTTTTCACCTTTTGCCGCGGCCGCGGTTGCCGTTTCACCGTTCTTTCTGGGATCAGCCATTCCATTTAAAACCGCTTACTATATTTCTTTCGCCCTGGTTTTCTGCGAGCTGTTCGGCCTGGGAATTTACCTGGGTGCCATATCGCGGGAACGTATGGTCTTTTCAGGAATCAAGATGGTCAGTGCCGGACTAGTCTGTGTAGCCGTGGGATATTTATTGGGTACGGCAGCCTGAAACATTCCTCAATGAAATTCAGCCGGAAACGCATCGCATAAAAACCCGACGATCGACTGGAACAAATTCCAATGTCTGAAATCCGTAAAACTCAGCCTCCCATCGACGAATTGCTTGAGGGCCTGAACCAGCCTCAGAGTCAGGCTGTGGAAACTCCTGGCGGGCCTCTGCTCGTGCTTGCCGGCGCCGGCAGCGGCAAGACGCGCGTATTGACTCACCGGGTCGCCTTCCTCATCGCGGCCCAGGGAGTCAAACCACAGGAAATACTCGCGATCACATTCACAAACAAGGCCGCCAATGAGATGAAAGACCGTATCGAGGCGCTTGTCGGTCCGATCGCCCGTACGATGTGGATCAGCACTTTCCACGCCGCTTGCGCCCGCATCCTGCGCAGGGAAGCCCAGCAATTGGGATACCAGAGGAACTTCACAATTTATGATGTTTCCGACCAGGTGAGGTTGGTCAGGCGCTGTCTCATCGAACTTGGCCTTGATGTAAAACGGTTTCCGCCTAAAGGTATTCACGCCGTTATTTCTTCGGCCAAGAACAGGCTGATCAATGCGGAAGAATTCTCAGGCATGGTTGAGAATTTCTTTGATGACACGGTGACCAAGACATACGAGCTATATGAGAAGAAGCTGTTTGCGAACAACGCCATGGATTTCGACGATCTTATCCTGCGTACCGTTGATCTCTTCCGGCGATTTCCCGAGCGGCTCGAGCATTATCAGAAAGCCTTCCGGCATGTACTTGTTGACGAGTACCAGGACACCAACCACGCCCAGTACGTGCTCGTGAACATGTTCGCGCACGAGCATCGCAACATTTGTGTCGTCGGCGATGACGATCAGAGTATCTATTCATGGAGGGGCGCCGATGTCAGGAACATCCTTGAGTTTGAGCATGATTATCCGGAGGCGAAAGTAATCAAGCTCGAGCAGAACTACCGCTCGACGCAGACGATATTAAGCGCGGCCAGCGCGGTGATACATAACAACAGCGAGCGCAAGAGCAAGGACCTCTGGACCGACCTCGGAGATGGCGACCCTGTACGCGTTATCGAGGTGGACGACGAGCACGCTGAGGCGCGTTTCGTGGCGGGCGAGGTTTCAAGGTTACAGCAGGACCTGGGAGTGTCTCTGAGTGAAATCGCCCTGTTTTACCGGGTAAACGCCCAGTCGAGGGTAATTGAGGACATGCTGATCCGCTACGGGATACCTTACCGGGTAGTCGGTGGTACGAAGTTCTACGAGCGCGCGGAGATCAAGGATGCGATGGCGTATCTCCTCGTGCTTGAAAATCCCGCGGATTCCGTAAGTTTTACGCGCATCGTGAACTCGCCAAAACGTAGCCTTGGCAAGGCTACCATATCCGCCCTTACCAGGTTTGCCGACGCGGAGGGCATAAGCCTGACTGATGCCGCTGCCAGGGCTGTGGAAATTGCTGACATCAGGCCTGCGGCCATGAACGCGCTTGCGAACTTCAGCGCTCAAATATCAGCACTCCGGGAGACAGCCGCAAACGCGCCGGTAGCCGAGACGCTCGAGGAGGTTCTCACCAGCTCGGGATATCTTGAGGCACTCTCAGCCGAGCGGACGATCGAAGCCGAGGGAAGGATCGAGAACCTCCAGGAGTTCGTCGGTGTCGCCGCCGAATATGACCGGCGGGCGCCGGAGGGTTCGATGAGCGAATTCCTGCAGGAGATCTCCCTCTACACGGATATGGACAAACTTGTCGAGGATTCAGATGCCATCACCCTGATGACGCTTCACAACGCCAAAGGTCTCGAGTTTCCTGAGGTTTTCATAATCGGAGCCGAAGAGGGCGTGTTCCCCCACTCCCGCTCGCTGGAAGAGCAGAACCTGGAGGAGGAACGCCGGCTCTGTTACGTGGGCATGACGCGGGCGATGCGCCGCCTTTACTTTACCTATACGATCACCCGCAATCTTTATGGCGCACGTAATTACAATATGGCATCGCGGTTCATCTCGGAACTTCCGGAAGAACTTGTGAAATTCGAATCCTCGCAAAAATCACGCGCCTGGCTTTTAGGCGGTATGGAACAGACGGATGAGGTCGAAGATCATTCGATTGCGGCGCCCGCGTTCTTTCATGCCGGAGACAGGGTTGTGCACGCGACTTTCGGCAATGGAGTTGTCACCGGGGTGGAATCAGGGGGTATGG
>JBBAAB010000072.1:0-7125 GCA_041658445.1 Thermoleophilia bacterium | reverse complement strand
AAGGTATAAAAAATATGTCTACAAATGATTATTTACATCAAGCTACCTTCTGAATAAAATTTGTTTTGAAGGGGGCATTTAATTGAATACGGTACTAATCACCGGCGCTACCGGATTTGTCGGAAGCGCATTATCTTCAAAGTTATTGGAAGGTCCTTGGATTCCAAGGGGAGCAATCAGATCATCTGCGGATACAAACCGCCTGCCGCACGGCATGGAGGCTGTTTCCATCGGTTCAATTGGACCCGAGACCGATTGGGGCGAAGCCCTCAGCGGAGTTGACACGGTAGTACATCTGGCGGCAGCCGTTCCCAAACACGGAGCAGGCCCGGATGGCGGCGATGTTTTTCACAACGTAAACGTCCTGGGAACGAAGCGCCTCGCGGAAGCAGCCGCGTTTCAAGGGGTCAGGCGCCTGGTCTACCTGAGCTCCATCGAAGTCTACGGCAGCGTCAGTAACGGCAAACCTTTCACTGAGGATGACAAGCCGAATCCTCAGACTTCATACGGTGCATCAAAACTGGAAGCCGAGGGCGAGCTGTTGCGTATCAGCGCCGCAATTGGCCTTGAGGTTGTCATTATCAGGACCCCCCTGATATACGGCCCCGGGAAGCTGGGCAATCTGATGAGCCTCATAAAGTCGCTCGTCAGCAGGCGTATCCCCATGCCGCTCGGCTCGATAGCCAACCAGCGAAGCTTCATCTATATAGAGAACCTGCTGGACGCCATAATCTCCTGCTGCGATAGCGAGAGCGCCGCCGGCAATATCTTCCTCGTGAGCGACGGCCAGACCGTATCAACGCCCGGACTGGTACGGATGATAGCATCAGAAATGGGGATAAAACCGCGGCTGGTTTCCTTCCCGGTAAATCTGCTGAATGTCGTCGGAAAGATCGTCGGCAAGAGTTCGGCGCTCAGGATGCTGACCGACTCCGACAGCGTCGACAGCAGCAAGATCCGGCAGGTGGTCGGTTGGAAAACACCTTACTCCATCCAGGAAGGTATCAGCGCGTCACTAAATGATTCAATGATTATTGAATGACGATTCACCCCGATAAATATTTTTTCTACCCAGGCCCTCGCTCTAAAATGATCAAACCACTATCTGAATCATAATTGAACAAGTAACCATCACCAGTTTCTGATGGCAGGACGATACCTTTTTCTTCAGAACGTTGTTCTCCAACGCGTTTCACCGTCAGGTCATTGCGGCCATACTTTTGTCTGATAGCAGGTTCTATATCTGTCCCAAAACACCAAACGCCAACCCATGAGGGGACATTTCTATAATAAAGTGTGGAATCCTGTGGTGGGCCCGGGAGCTGATTAATAGTTTGTTCCGGTACAGACCAGCTGATTGCTGCGGACTTTTCCCATAATCTATTGTTAACATTTAGAACATATATATTTG
The DNA here is from genome assembly GCA_041658445.1 of Thermoleophilia bacterium. Lineage (GTDB taxonomy): Bacteria > Actinomycetota > Thermoleophilia > BMS3ABIN01 > BMS3ABIN01 > JBAZWE01. The sequence continues at coordinate 5,714 of JBBAAB010000072.1, read as the reverse complement.
ATGATAGGAGTAACACAAGTATCATCGCAGTAGTTAATCTGTATGCTTTACTCATATCACGGAAGTTAAATAGAGCAATCGTCATCATGGGAAGCAAACCTGCAAGGGAAAAATAGTAAAAGTGGCTCATGAGTAGATTATTACTTATGCCAACCACAAAGAAACTCCAGGCTACTGGCATAATGGATGCCAGGCTGAAGATGGCCAAAAAACCCCATAAGCGCTTTAATTGCGTCGGTGCTTTACGCCAACCAGAGATAACGGCAATCAGCGATAAGATAGCCAGGGTTGAAGTGAAAGCAGTAAATATGCGTATGGTTGTTGATGAAAAAAGTTGATCGTTTAAAGGAGCCAGCAACGTATGCAAACTGCTGACGGTGGCGTGTATTTTGGGCACACCAAAAAGAGGTTGGTATCCGCCTATTTTTCCAAGAATAGCTAAATGTATCAGAAAATAAGCAAAAAAAACGCACATGAAAATGACAATAGGTGGCCTTCGAATCAAGAGTCCCAAGTCGGACAGAATTAACCTCGAATATGTGACACTCTCATCTCTGTGTCGTTGTCTTAAATTGAGGAAACTCTGACTATTCGTGCCAAAAAAGATTTCCATGGCCGGGAAGAGGACAATCAATATCATTGCATTTTCTTTTGAGAATAATGCTAGAAGAGCGCAGAAAATAGAAACTGCCATCGACAAACGTGAGTCTTTTTCCAGGTAGATAAAATAAAAGGTCATTGTCAATAAAATGAAAAACATGGGCAGGAGATCACTACGGCCAGAAACAAATGTGACAGCTTCTGGGCCGAGTGGAGTGACAACAAAGAGACATGCGGCCATGGCGGCAGCAATTGTGCTGGCGCTGAGGCGTTTAAGAAGCAAGAAGAGAAGGGATGCATTGGCCGCATGCAGCATGATATTTATGACATGTCCCGGTGTCGGGGCGGTTCCAAATATTCGTATCTGTATCCACCAGGTCATCATGAAAACCGGCCGGACGAACCAGGGAACCATACAATTAAATAAAGGTCTGGGATCTAATAAGGAAGCAGTATCGGCCATACTGATTATAGATTGGTCATCGCTTACGAAAGAGTTGTTAATGATAGACCAGTAAGAGGCAAACGAAAGTATAAAGAGAAAGAAAAGGAAAGGGAAAAGGGATATGAACCATTCCCTTTTCCCCCGCTCAAATATTTGTTTCATCGATGTTCCATTATTTTTTGATTCCATAATTAGCAAATTATTATATCAGTCCTGGAGTTGGAGTTACCCCGTTTCCGTTGACACTTCCGGCAATTTGTTTCCTTGACTCTCTATTCCCCTTTCGCTATACTGCCATCTTGCGCCCCAAATGGGCGCTTAAGTCTGTCAAGAACTGGGTAAGTTATTCGAGCTGCAGACTGCTCTGGTTTCTTTTTTCCGGAGTAAATTAAGTCTGCTGCTCGTTTGTGTGTGCAAAGGCAGAAGTCCTGGAGGCCACGGGCGCTGCGGGATGACAAGCAAAGGACAGTATGCCAACAGTAAATCAACTGGTTAGAAAAGGACGCAAGTCGGGCGTGGAGAAGAGCTCCACACCGGCGCTCAAGGGCGCTCCGCAACGACGTGGCGTCTGCACACGCGTCTATACGACCACTCCCAAGAAGCCGAACTCGGCCCTGCGGAAGGTCTGCCGTGTGCGCCTAACCACCCAGATTGAAGTAACCGCGTATATTCCCGGCATCGGGCACAACCTGCAGGAGCACTCAGTAGTCCTGGTAAAGGGTGGCCGCGTCAAGGATCTGCCGGGTGTCCGCTACAAGGTAGTCAGAGCGGCCCTCGATACGGCGGGCGTTTCCGACCGTCGCCAGGCCCGTTCCAAATACGGGGTAAAGGCGCCTTAAGACATGCCAAGAAGAGCAGCCGCACAGAAACGGGCGACGACCCCGGACCCCATATATAGCAGCGAGCTGGTAGCCCAGTTCGTGAACAAGGTGATGCAGGGCGGCAAGAAATCCACCGCTGAGAAGATTTGTTATCGCGCCCTTGAAATTATGGGCGAGAAGAAGGGCGAAGATCCGGTGGTCGTGCTGAAGTCCGCCGTCGACCAGGTCACGCCGCATCTGGAAGTAAGGTCACGTCGCGTGGGCGGCGCCACCTACCAGGTTCCGATCGAGGTTCCCTCGCGCCGGGCCCGGACGCTCGCAGTACGCTGGCTGGTAGGATATGCACGCGACCGCCGCGAGAAGACGATGGCGGAGAGGCTGGCAAACGAATGCCTCGAGGCCACCACCAATCAGGGTGGAGCCTGGAAGAAGAAGGACGACCTCTACCGCATGGCCCAGGCCAACAAGGCCTTCGCCCACTATCGCTGGTAAGGCAACGGACCGGGAGCAACACCCTTGAATGTCATTGTAAAAAGACGCTGAAAACGGCGCGAATCAGAAGGTTAGTGAGAGTTTAATGGCACAGGTAACAACAATTGGCAACGATAAGAAGAAGCAGGATATGACCAGAAAGTTTTCGCTTAAGAAAACCAGGAACATCGGCATCATGGCGCACATCGACGCCGGCAAGACGACGACCACCGAGCGTATCCTGTATTACACGGGGATAACGCACAAACTCGGTGAAGTTCATGATGGCGCCGCTGTTATGGACTGGATGGAGCAGGAGCAGGAGCGGGGCATCACCATAACCTCCGCTGCCACGACCTGCCAGTGGCGCGATTATACGATAAACCTTATAGACACGCCCGGGCACGTGGACTTTACCGTCGAAGTGGAACGCTCATTGCGCGTTCTCGACGGCGCCATTGCCCTTTTCTGCTCCGTCGGCGGCGTAGAGCCCCAGTCGGAGACCGTATGGCGGCAGGCTGACAAGTACGGCGTCCCCCGCATAGCCTACGTCAATAAAATGGACCGCATGGGCGCCGACTTTTTCCAGGTGCTGGACATGATGGTCAAGCGCCTGGGTGCGCATCCGGTAGCCATACAGCTTCCCATCGGCCGCGAGGATGCCTTCCAGGGCGTAATCGACCTGGTCGAGATGAAAGCAATGCTCTGGACGAGCGAGAAGGGCGAGACCTGGGAAGTCACGGATGTCCCGGAGGATATGAAAGATTTCGCGCTGGAATGGCGCAACCATATGATAGAGCAGCTGGCAGACCACGACGAGAAGCTTATGGAAGCTTATGTCGAGGGTAATGATGTTGATAAGGACCACATCAAGAGGGTACTCCGCCAGGCCACTATCGACATCGCCATAACCCCGGTTCTTTGTGGTACGGCATTCAAGAACAAGGGTGTACAACCGTTGCTTGACGCGGTTATCGATTACCTTCCCTCTCCCGTGGATGTACCGCCTATCAAGGGAATCAGTCCCAGCAAGGGCGAGGAAATCAGGAATGCGGACGACTCCGAACCTTTCGCGGCTCTTGCCTTTAAGGTCATGACCGACCCGTTTGTCGGCAAGCTCACATATTTCAGGGTTTACTCCGGAGTGCTCAAGTCGGGCAGCCACGTATATAACGCCACCAAGGACAAAAAAGAGCGGATAGGCCGCATCCTCCAGATGCACGCCAACAGCCGCCAGGAGCGTGACGCTATATACGCCGGCGAACTGGCCGCGGCGGTGGGCCTTAAGTTCACCACCACGGGCGACACGCTCTGTGACCAGAGTGACCAGATCATTCTGGAGTCGATGGACTTCCCGCAGCCGGTTATCGCCGTGGCCATCGAACCCAAGACCAAGGCTGACCAGGAAAAACTGGGCGCCTCGCTGCACAAGCTGGCAGAGGAAGACCCGACCTTCCAGGTGCGCACCGATGAGGAGACCGGCCAGACCGTCATCTCCGGCATGGGTGAGCTGCATCTGGAGATCATCGTCGACCGTCTTCTGCGTGAATTCAAGGTGGACGCCAACGTCGGCAAGCCGCAAGTGGCCTATCGTGAGACCGTTCGCAAACCAGTCGAGAAAGTCATCGGCAAATTCATTCGCCAGAGCGGTGGCCGTGGTCAGTATGGCCACGTGGTCATCAACCTGGAACCGTCAGGTCCGGGTGAAGGCTACGAGTTCGAAGAGAAGATCAGCGGCGGCGTCATTCCCAAGGATTACATCCCCTCTGTGAACGAGGGTATCAAGGAAGCCATGGAAAATGGCGTGTTGGCCGGATATCCGATGGTGGGCATCAAGGTGACTCTTGTCGACGGTTCATACCACGACGTGGACTCTTCTGAGATGGCCTTCCGGATAGCAGGTTCCATGGCGCTCAAAGCTGCGGTCGCGAAGGCCAAGCCGGTTCTTCTGGAGCCGATAGTGGAAGTCGAGGTCGTGGTACCGGAGGAGTACATGGGCGATGTCATCGGCGATCTGAACTCACGCCGGGGCAAGATCGAGGGCTTGGAGCCCCGCGGCAAGGTTCAGGTAATCCGCGCCCGCATTCCTCTGGCAGAGATGTTCGGGTATGCTACCGACCTGCGCTCAGTCAGCCAGGGTCGAGCCAATTACACCATGCAATTCGACCGTTACGAAGAGGTCCCGAGCTCGATCGCAAGCACGATTGTGGAACAGGTAAATGGCAAGTAAGGCAATGCCTTGCCCGCCGGGGTGGTTTCATATATAGTAACTCGCTCTATGAAGGAAGTTCAGAGGGAATTGAACAGGTTGTTTGGGAGCTTTAACCAACGTTTGCAGGTATTTCGCTCAGCGTATTGAGAGGAGAGGAGCAAAGATGTCAAAGCAGAAATTTGAAAGAACAAAACCGCACCTTAACGTAGGTACCATCGGTCATATCGACCATGGCAAGACGACCCTGACCGCGGCTATCACCAGCTGTCTGGCTGGTCATGGGGAAAACGTCGAGATAAGGAGCTTCGACTCCATCGACAACGCTCCCGAGGAGCGCGAGCGCGGCATTACCATCGCCACCTCTCACGTCGAGTACGAGACCGAAAATCGTCACTATGCGCATGTCGATTGTCCGGGCCACGCTGACTACATCAAGAACATGATCACCGGCGCGGCGCAGATGGACGGCGCGATCCTGGTGGTAAGCGCGGCCGACGGCCCGATGCCGCAGACCCGCGAGCATATCCTGCTGGCCCGCCAGGTCGGCGTCCCCTATATTATCGTCTTCCTCAACAAGGTGGACATGGTGGACGATCCCGAGCTGCTCGAGCTGGTCGAGATGGAAGTGCGCGAGCTGCTTTCAGAGTATGAATTCCCCGGGGACGACATCCCCATCGTCGCCGGTTCGGCCCTCAAGGCACTGGAATGCGGCTGTGGCAAGACAGAATGTGCGTCATGTAACCCGATCATCGAGCTGATGGCCGCGGTTGATTCGTACCTGCCCGAGCCGGAGCGCGACATCGACAAGCCTTTCCTGATGCCGATCGAGGACGTCTTCACCATCACCGGCCGTGGCACGGTAGCCACCGGCCGCGTCGAGCGCGGCATCGTCAAGGTCGGCGAGGAAGTCGAGATTGTGGGCATGCAGGAGAAGACCGTCAAAACGGTCTGCACCGGCGTGGAGATGTTCCGCAAGCTGCTCGACGAAGGGCGCGCGGGCGACAACATCGGCGCGCTGCTGCGCGGCACCAAGAGGGAAGAGATCCAGCGCGGCATGGTCCTGGCAAAGCCGGGCTCCATCACCCCGCACACCCACTTCAAGGCGCAGGTCTATGTACTGTCCAAGGAAGAGGGCGGCCGTCATACACCGTTCTTCACAAACTAC
>JBBAAB010000071.1:0-7161 GCA_041658445.1 Thermoleophilia bacterium | reverse complement strand
GGGAGCCTCTGTCAGTTGTGCCGGTTACGCCAGCTATGATGTTGGCGCAAAGCACGCCGCCAAGACACGTGCCGCACGTTGTACCCCAGCCATTGATACCGCCGGCCCCGAACTTGAAGGCCATCAGATCAAGGTTTGTATAGGGAGACCCCAGTGTTTCCTGGAGGGTGCCGATGATACCATCCACTACAGCCCAGCAGCAGGCATTTACCCAAAAACCCTGATAAGCCCGCTCGGCACAGGCGTTGGCATCCAGGCCGCCGGTGGGATAGCCCCATGTGCCCCGCGGATGCTTGACGGTGCCGGGAACCGTCGCGCAGGTTTGGGCGCTCGCAAATGAATTACTCAGCAAGCCCAGACCTCCGGTTGCGGCAACGGTGGCGCCCGCGGCCCCAACTACCAGGGCGCCCCTGCTCATGAACCGCCGCCTTGACATAACACACGGCTTGGAACATGAAGTGGTCTCTTCGAGTTCCCTCTTATCCTGTTCTACCTTCATTTTCACTCCTTCGTTTTTCTTGCAGTCGCAATAGTTAAAATACCCACCCTGTTATTCAATTTTTCAATTACCACCTCCCAAAAAGCTTAGTGCGGTTTCACCAGGCGTCTCCGGTTTGGGGGGAAAAAGAAAAGCTGGAAACGGCTCATCTGGACTCGAAGGAAATTGAATTTCCCATACTACCCGGCAACGAGCCGATCGTTTCACCGTTCCCATCCCCACCCCACTGCTGGAGTGCCTGCTGCTGAATCTATGTATTCCGGCCCTAAGCTGGGGGGTAGGTCAGCCGATTGTTTTTAAGGCTCCGGTGGCTAGCCGGAGCCAGAGGATGATGAAAAAGCGAGCATTTGACCCAGACCGATAAAAAAAGGGAACAAATAAACGCTTTCACATATCTTAAGAGCATAAATCGTGCCAACAATTAACAAATCGATAAGAAAATTCCAAATAAATGAAAAACCTGACCTAAATGGTACTTTTTATAAGCAATAGAAGCGGAGTGAGGTGGTTGCGCTTGACAGATAAATAAAAAGGAAGATTGGAGGACTTGCGATCTGCATCCAGATTTACGTCAAATGCCACAACTGAGTGTTTGATATAATACGGAAACTTGCGTTGGTGGCAAGGCATTTGAGCTAAAGTCAGTGAAGAATCGTGACAGAAACGTACTCCCCTGAAGAAACCCCTACTTTGGCACGGAATTTGCAGTACTTATAAAGTGACCTGTCAATATTTAAATTTCCTCAATATGTTATGAGAAAAAAGGCTCCTATGATGCACTGGGAAAAAAGTAAACAAATCTTCTGCGGCGCATCTACCCTTTTTTTTGGAACTCTTGCGGCCTTCATCCTCGGAACCCTCATTGCCGGTTGCGGTTACAACGCTGGTTCTTTTCGTAATGATTCCACTCTCAAAGATGCTCCTGATCCTCCTTTGCTCACGCAGGAATATCTCCAGGAAACTGTTTCCGGCAGCTTTGGTAAGACAATCCAGGTGCGCCATGTCACCCTCTCCGGCGAAGGTATGGATAAGATTGTTGAGGTTGGAGTCGACCGGCCTGCAACGTGCGGCAACGGATCCGTTGAGGGGATAATGGCCTCTTCTTCCGGCAAAGCAATGGCTTACTTATTCGAATATCCCGAGATATCAAGGGTGACGGTCATCATGTACGGGGTCGACCAGGGAATAAATAGCAACGAGATCGCTGTAAGGGTAGTCGTAAAGCGGACCACGGCAAAGGATATCGACTGGTCTATGTTCGGCCCGATGACCATGTCTTCCATGGTAGATGAGTATTACATCTATCCCAAGCTCCAGACATTTCCAACGACTTGAGCAGCGACTTTACGTCCATGCGTGGCTGATTTATAGAAGCATGGTACTTATTGCCCGCTGAATTGCATTCTACCGGGTCAGATTCATTTTACACGAGCGGTGTCCCTCTTTTTCCTGCGCTTTTCCAACTGCTATGCTGAGTTTGTGCATCCGCTGCAAACACCTTAAAAAATATTGCTGATCTGAGCGCATTGAATAAGCCATGTAAAACTGAGGAGCTGGAGCTTGAAGTAAACAACCTTGCCTTTGGCGGCAAGGGAGTCGCCCGCAGGGACGGCTATGTGATCTTCGTGGAAGGCGCCGTGCCCGGAGATGTCGTAAGGGCGGTGATCACGAAATCAAAGCCGTCCTGGGCGGAAGCCAGAACCCTGGAAGTCCTGAACCCGTCAACGGCGCGGATTGCACCGGCCTGCAGGCACTTCGGCATCTGCGGTGGTTGCTCCTGGCAGACACTGGCATACGAAAATCAGCTTCAGTACAAGCAGAGCCAGGTGGTCGAGTGTCTTGAGCATATCGGCGGACAAAGTGGCTTCGAAATCGATGCTCCCATGGGTGCTGATCCTCTTTGGCGCTATCGAAACAAGGTCGAGTTCTCCTTTGCCGAAAACGGAGACGGCCTTGTGCTCGGCTTTCACCTGCCAGGCCAGTGGCGCTCGGTCATGAATGTAGAGGACTGCCTGCTCCACTCGAAGGTCACAAACGAAATAAGAAACCGTGTTCGCGAATTTGCCCGCAATTCCGGCGCCGGGGTCTATGACCAGAATAGCGGGAAAGGCTTCTGGCGCCACCTGGTCATCAGGGAGGGGAAAAACACCGGCGAGATCATGGTCAATATTGTGACCGGACAGGGAGATTTTCCGGACGCGGGGCGTTTCGCAATCGAGCTTGTAGCCGATTTTCCCCAGATAAAATCTCTCGTCTGGAGCGTTAACGCGACCAGAGCTTCCGTCGCGGGAGGCTTTCCGTATACCGTACTCGCGGGTCGAGATCATATATTTGAGGAGCTTTGCGGTCTGCGCCTGGAGGTTTCTCCAGCATCGTTCCTTCAGACAAATACCCTGATGGCTGAACGCCTCTACCGGAAAGCGCTCTCTTATGCGGAGCCACGTGGAAACGAGCTGGTCCTTGACCTGTACTCAGGCATCGGATCCATCGCCCTGTTCTTCGCCCAAAGCTGCCGTGAGGTCATGGGAGTAGAGATAGTCGAGGACGCCGTAAGGCTTGCGGACATTAACGCTCGCGCCAATGGTATCGGCAATGCTTCCTTCTCAGCCGGAAGAGTGAGATCGGTACTGAAAAACATGCGGTTTGAAACAGCGCCTGGCTTGATCATCCTTGACCCGCCCCGCGCCGGCGCCAGCAAAAAGGAGATACAGCGAATCCTCGAACTGGACGCGCCCAGACTGGTATATGTATCCTGCAACGCATCCACGATGGCGGGCAACGCAGCACAGCTGGCTGAGGGCGGCTACAGGCTTTTGAGGATCGGCGCCGTCGACATGTTCCCACACACGCCGCATATCGAGGTAGTCGCACAATTTGAAAGGCAAGTTCCCGCCTGAGGGCAAACCTCCCTCCAATACCGCCGATTGCAGGAATTATCACCGATGCGGCTAATAACTAATAGCTTGCGGCCCGGCTCGATGCCCGTTTGATGGAAGGGTTACATCACGCCTCCTTCAAGGGCAGTCCGGCAGGGAGTTCCTTGCCATAAAACACGAGGTACCATTGTCCAGGCCAGACGATATCTACGACAAACACCTGACCCGCGCTATTTCCGACATCAATGAACTGTGCCGGGAACTGACCCATTGTGAGAAATGTGCTCATGGCCGGGCGGTGCCGGTCATCGGCTCCGGTCATCCGCTTGCGGACATCTTCCTGGTCAAATATAAGACCCTTCCGAGCGAAGCTTCCGAGGGTGTCGCTTTTTTTGGGCGATCCGGTGAGGCCATCATGAAAGGCTGCCAGAAGCTGGGTATCGACTCGCTGCTTCTATACGGTACCAACATCATCAAGTGCGCCAACATACAGGAACCGGAGGCGCGCGAAAACTGCCCGCAGTACCTTGTCAGGGAGCTGATGGTAGTCCAGCCCAAGCTGGTCGTGGTCATGGGTGAGCCCGCGCTCGAGGCCGTCAACGCCCTGGATTTCCCCATGGCACAGGAGCTGGCTTACAAGCCGGGTGAAATCCAGCCGTTCACTCCCACTACGGAGGTGCTGGTCACACCCGAGATAGATTCATCGTTGAATGACCAACGCCAGAAAACCCGTTTCTGGAAAGCCTTCAAGGTCCTTGGCGACTGGTTCGAGTCACTTCCACCTTACTAGAAAGGTGGAAAGCCGCGTTTCAAGGCTCGACCGCAGATCGAATCCGAAAGGAGATGTGATACGGAAGCCGTTTCTTAGCGCCAGCCTGGAACTTAAGACCGTCCTAGTATACGCCGGCCTGTTGGCCTTCATGGCGACGGCCCTTGTAGTCCTGCCCGCCGTGGGCCTGATAGACCCCGAGTCAGACGCCCGGCTTATTCTTGCCTTTTCGCTCGGCATTGTCGTCACATGCGCCTTCTCCTCGAGCCTGGCATTTCTGGTTGCCCTGAGACACCGCCTGTTGCTGATAACAATCGGCGCCCTTTTTACTGCCGCGGGCGCCATTATCATGGGGCTGACGCCTCTGGAGGGACTGGCAAAGGTCCTTTTCGCGACCAGCCTCGGCCTCTGGATATCCCTGATTCTCACATCGGTCGGCCAGGTGCTGCTGATCTCCCTGTTGATCATCCTCGTGGACTTCTATAGCGTTTTCCTGGGACCGACCAAAAAGATGGTCGAGAGCGGCGGCCCCTGGCTGGATTATTTAACGATAAGCATGCCCGTTTTCGGGGCATCGGGCGCGTCCAGGATCGGTGCCGCCGACATCATCTTTTTTTCCATCTTCACAGGTTGCGTTTTGACTTACCGCTTAAGACGGACCACCACTACCCTGGCGATGACACTCTCGTTCATGAGCACTATGGTGATCGGCGTGCGACTGGATATCGGCGTCCCGGCACTTCCTCTATTATCAATATTCTTCCTGTTATCAAACGCAGACCTGTTGTACAGGCGCTTTCTGGAGGAGCCTGACGAGCACAGGAAAAAAAGGGATGCCTGAATACCCGTTGCAACGCTCAGGTAAATCCCATGGGAGGCGCTGAAAGATCTTGCGCGTTTTCATGTTCATATACACGGTTCTTATGATTGCCGGCAGCGCCTTCACGCTAGGTCTGGTCCCGCGTGCCATGAGGGACCTCGGACATGAGCGCGCGCGGTTGGCCGAGATGGTGCCGGGAGCCGAGTTTAAGCGCATGGTCGACGCCGGATACCGGCTGAACACTTTATTGCTGATGATTGAGGTTTTTTACTATTACCTGCTACTGCGCAACACTGGTCCTGAATGGCAGTTTTTCTACGGAGGGTTTTTCTTCGGAGTAATTCACATCGCATACCTGATAATGGGACGAATTGAAAGAGGCAGGCTGGCAAGTGGCTCGACCAGGACGCGTTTTGCGAGGTTGATAATCCTGATCACGGCCACGCTGACAGGTGTGGAGATTATATACCTGGTTTGGGTATGCTTCCTGCTGCAGGGACCCGTGCCTGAGTAACTACGTCGCTCTCCTATTTCTCCAGTGGCCTGACCAGCTCGATGCTGTTTAAATTCACAGCCAGATAAGGGGTGGTATATACAGGCTTTTTGAGATTATCAAAATGATACACTGACGCGTCGGTGACGGAGAGAAAGCCCGCGTCTTTCTGGTTGAGCAGGTCCGAGAGCCTGCTGCGATATGCAAGTGCCGGTGGGTGAACCGTGCCGATTATGGCGCAATTGCGCGTCTCGATGTTTACGCGGATGTGTTCTGTTTTTACTTTAGGCGCGTCTGCTTCCATGAATTTACCAACCTGCCCTTCTGCCACATTTTGTATTCGCGTGAACGCTTACATAAAACAGGTTCACGCGGGAATCAGGAAACCGCCAAACGTTGCTTTTCCGGAGCGACGCTGACCCTGTTGCGCCCGCTCTTCTTTGAGATGTAAAGAAGCTGGTCAACGCGGTCCAGAAGCTCCTGCTTGGAGGCCGCCCCTTTTGGATAACAGCAAACTCCCGCGCTCACGGTAATCTCTGTGGTCGAGCCACCGCCCACGGGAATCTTTAGTTGTGATATAGCCCGTCTCAGCCGTGTGGCCGTCTCGATTCCCGCAGCTTCGTCACCGGGAAGCACGATCACGAACTCTTCCCCCCCGAAGCGCGCCACAACATCAGATTCGCGCTTCTGCCTTTTGAGCATGGCCGCCACCGCCTTCAGTGCCTCGTTTCCCGCATGATGGCCGAAACGATCGTTAAAGAGCTTGAAGTGGTCGACATCGAACATGACAAGTGTGACAGAACCGCCATAACGATCCGCCCTGTGGATCTCGCGCTCCAGCTCCTCCATGAAATAGCCATAATTGTAGAGACCAGTAAGAGAGTCGGTAAGAGATGATCTTAAAACACGTCGATGCATACTCTTCTGCCGCCGCTGACCCCACGCAAGCCCGAGACCGATGGCCGTGAAAGTGAACAGCGCCACCATCATCGGCCCCGACTTGTCAAAAGACGTCTGGATCAACAAAAGCGCGGCCAGCGCCAGCGCCACCAGCACACCGACCTCGTAAAAGAACCATGCGGAGAGCAGAATTGGGACGGCAAGAAGCGGCCAGAGGTCGGCCTGCGCAAATACCTTCAGGGATACCCAAAGAAAAAAGAAGCTGGCACAGACCAGCGCCAGCACTTTCAATCGCCTGTTGATACGACGAATGTCCAGACCGCTGACCGCAATCTGAGACCTGCCGATCAGCCGGCGCGACTTGTTTTTTGACCTGATGCCATCAACCTGTGACGATGCCGTGGGGGCTTTCAGGGCGGCCAGTTTCTGATGCCGTTTTGTGCGGCTTCTCTTTCCCCCCTGCGGAGACATTGTCTGGTGCCCTTTTGTCATAGGATATATTTACGCAATTTCGCTTCTTCTTCCTTCTGACAGGAAGCACGAAGCACTATATGCTTAACCGCACTTCGAGAATCCGCAAAAACGGCAGAACAGACAGCCCTCACCAAATTCGACCATGCCGCCGCATTCGGGGCACTCCGGACAATGACTAAGCTCAACCGAGGAAGTCAGTTCGCCGCTGATACCGCCCTCTTTCAGATGCGGTGACGCTTCAATATATTCCGAGACCGCGCGCGCGATGGCGTCAGGGCAGGACATGATCTGCTTGCCGCCTTCACCAAAGGCGGGCGAAGGGCACCTTAT
>JBBAAB010000070.1:0-7198 GCA_041658445.1 Thermoleophilia bacterium | reverse complement strand
CGGGCACGAGGGTGAGAATACTGTATGCCCGCAATGCAGAAGGGTGGTTATCCGCCGCGATGGTTACCTGATCCGGGATATGAAGGTCGCGGCAGGGTACTGTGCATTTTGCGGCGAAGATTTAAACATCGTGCAGTCCGTCGAGCCCGGTGGGAGTTAAGTTGGCCCGGGAGGTTGCATCCGGTCTGCTTAACAATTATTTGAGCCCGGCCGATAAATTGCCGGCGGTTACGATTTTGGGGTTTAGTCAGTTGCCCGGGGCGCTGTGGCAGTACGTCCTTTCTGGCATCCGGCTTGCCCCGTTTCCATTGGGAGGAGGTCCCCTCACTTGCTGCAGGAAGTCCATGTAGGTCATAAATCACTGGCGGATTATCAAAGCGTTGTCGTGCGTCCGCTGATCGAGGAGATACGCGAGCTGGCAGAAGGTCTGAAGGGCGCCCGTGTATTGCACATCAACGCCACCTCTTTCGGAGGCGGTGTTGCCGAGATCCTTTATACTCTCGTTCCGCTAATGCGGGATGTCGGTCTCGACGCCGACTGGCGCGTCATCATGGCGGCCCAGGAATTCTACGAGGGCACCAAGATCACCCATAACGCCCTGCAGGGAAGCCCGCTGGGACTCAATAAGTCGCAGAAGGAGATATACGAGGAGAACAACCGTATCGCCAGCGAGTCGCTCGGTCACGGTTTCGACTTCATCGTCGTCCACGATCCCCAGCCGCTGCCGCTCAGGCATTTTTCAGGTGACCTGGGGGCCAAATGGATCTGGCGCTGCCACATAGACACCTCTACACCCAACCAGGATGTAGGCGGTTATCTTCTGCCTTATATCCAGATGTACGACACGGCCCTGTTCACCATGGAAGATTATATTTTCAGGGGGCTCGATATTCCCATAAAGGTGATCGCGCCCGCCATCGATCCTCTTTCCACCAAAAACATGGCGCTCTCACCCGAGGACGCCGATTACGTCGTCAGCCAGTTCGGAGTGGAAAGTGACCGGCCCCTGCTTCTGCAGATTTCACGGTTTGATCCCTGGAAAGACCCGCTGGGAGTCATCGACGCCTACCGGATGGTGAAAAAAGAATTCGCCGCGGTGCGCCTTGCGCTGGTGGGCTCCATGGCCACGGACGATCCCGAGGGATGGACGTTCTTTACCCAGACAGTCGAGCATGCCGGTGACGACAGCGACATCCTCATCCTTTCCAATCTGAACAATGTCGGAAATCTGGAAGTGAACGCATTCCAGTCGAGGGCGGACGTGGTTATCCAGAAATCGATACGTGAAGGATTCGGGCTTACGATAAGCGAAGGTCTCTGGAAAGCAAAGCCCACCATCGGGGGCAACGTCGGCGGCATTCCCATCCAGATCGAAGACGGTGAATCGGGCTTTCTGGTCGACTCGGTGGAACAGTGTGCCCAGCGCTGCATGTGGATGCTGGATAATCCCGGCGAGGCCAAGGCGATGGGCCGGGCCGGCAAGGAGCACGTGCGGGCGAACTTCCTGACGCCTCGCCTGCTCAGGGACTACCTGAAGTTGTTCACAGAACTCAAAGGATAGATGGCTTCTTGGAGCAGAACTTATTTGACAACGAGCTCATCCTGGTTTCGAACCGGGGGCCAATGTCTTACACCCGCGACAGCGACGGTGAGCTGACTACCGTCCGCGGCGGCGGCGGTCTGGTGACGGCCCTGCTGGGCGTGGCCGCCTCATGTGACATCACCTGGATCGCCAGCGCCATGACCAAGGAAGACGCCGAGGTCAACCTGCGCATGGGCGGACAGGCGGCAATCGTCAGTCACGGCGACCACAAGCTGGGCCTGCGCTTCGTGATATCGGAACCCGCCGCCTACGACATGTTTTACAATGTCATCGCCAATCCGATGATCTGGTTCATCCAGCATTATCTCTGGGATCTTTCCGTTGCGCCCGATATCCGCAGTAACGAGACCGAGGCGTGGGAGCAGGGTTATCTGGTCGTAAACCAGCAGTTCGCGGACGCTGTCTGTGATGAACTCGCACAGCGCGAAGAAACCAGGCCCGTGGTCATGCTGCACGACTACCATCTTTATACTTGTCCCAGCCAGGTGAGGAAAAGATATCCGGAAGCATTCCTGCACCAATTCATCCATATCCCCTGGCCACAGTCGGATTCGTGGAGGGTGCTGCCGCGGCTCATTCGCCAGGCGATAGTGCGGGGACTGCTCGCGAACGACATCGTCGCCTTCCATACCAGCAAATACGTACGTAACTTCCTTGTCTGCTGTGAAGAGCTGGTCGGCTGCCCGGTTGATTACGAGCGTTCAACTGTGAGCTTCGAGGGCCGGGAGGTATGGGTGCGGGCTTATCCCATTTCCATCGACTGCGCCGACTTCGAGCGTCTGGCAGAGAGCGAGCCGGTTTGCCTTGAGGAGAATAAGATCGAGGACATGCGGCGTGAGTATCTGATTATGCGTGTCGACCGCATGGACCTGTCCAAAAACATTGTCCGCGGCTTCAAGGCCTTCGACATATTCCTCGATGAACATCCGGAGTTTAAACAGCGAATAACCTTCCTGGCATTGCTACAACCTTCACGCGGGGACGTAAAGGAATATGTGAGCTACCGCGAGCAGATCATGCGCGTGGTCGAGGTGATCAACACCAAGCACGGCACGGCCAACTGGATGCCGATCGATCTGCGCATGCAGGACAATTTCATGCGTTCGGTGGCGGCATACAAGCAGTTCGACGTGCTGTTGGTGAACGCTATCTACGATGGCATGAACCTGATCGCCAAGGAGGCGGGCCTCATCAACCGCCGCGATGGTGTCATCATCCTCTCGGAGAATACGGGTGCTCATGAGGAACTGGGCGAGTATTGCCTTTCAGTGAGCCCCTTTGATCTTGTCAGTCAGGCGCAGGCAATCTATGAGGCGCTTACGATGGATAAGGATGAAAAAAAGCGCAGGGCGGGTATGATAAAAGACGCCGTCAAAAGAAACGATATCCGCAAATGGATCGAGTCGCAGTTTGTTGATATTAAGGCGAAGATGGGTGCGATAAGCCAAACCGATGGACAGGGAGGGCAAAATGAATGACAAGGTACCGATAAGTGACATGTTTGAACGGGTTTTTCTTCTCGGAGTTGGAGCCGCGTCGATTACCAGGGAAAAGGTCCAGGAACTCGTAGATGAGCTAGTCAAAAAAGGCCAGCTCACGAAGGAAGAGGGTGAAGCTCTGCTGGACAAGACAGCCGAGCGGGCCAAGGAACAGAGCGTCAATATCAAGGAAATGGCCTCCGACGCATACCAGGACACCTTAAGGACCATGAACATCGCCAGCCGGGAACAGATCAAGGAGCTTGAGCATCGCATAGCTGTTCTGGAGTCCAAGGTTTACGGCAAGCCAACACGCACGGAGGAGCCGCAGACCGGTTTTGTCATTACGCCGACTGAAGATGAAGAGCCGACATAGAGTCGCGGTGAATGGCAGGCAGTCATCCTGAGGCAAAGCTAAAGGATGGGCGGTGCTCGATCAGGCCTTCGGTTGGCTCAAGGTGGCCCGACGGGCCATCGCGGTTTAGTCTCAGCCTGGCTTTTTTCCCACCTGCGGCACCCACATCGTAACCGGAGGCCACACTTCACTCTGCCAGTCGGCCTTGTAATGAGCGTTCAGCTCGGGTCCGACTATATCCAGCGCCGGCTGATTTTCAGCGAATACCGCCAGCGGCGGCTTCACCTCGGTAAGTTCCTGCCTTAGGTCGTCCATCATGGCAACGGCATCGTCATCGCCGCGCCTGTATTTTTCCTCCCAGAGAAACTGGTCGAAAAAGTTCAGGGTCACCGGGCGGTCTGCTTCCAGCGCATAACAGCCGGGGAGCAGCACCGGCTGGCAGTCCGTACTGCGGTTCTGCGCCTCGGCGACGACGGTGGCGACATCTCCGGCGTTGCTCCTAAAGAAGAAGTCCGAGTCGCGCTCCACAGTTACCGGCACGGCCAGCACCAGCCACGCCGTCACCAGCAGAATGCCGGGCAGGGAGAGTTTGCCGTCGTCGGAAGTTACCCCGTCTGCGGAGCGTCTTCCCGCAAGGCCGATAATACCCCAGGCCGCAAGCAGAGCCACGGCCGGTTCCGCCAGCAGGAACAGGTTGGTGTCATGCCCCTCGGCCGGCAGTGTCGCGAGTATCACCAGCGTCGCGCCCAGCCATCCGAACAGGAGGAATTCCTTCTCCGGGATCTTATGGCTTTCTGAACCTTTGTTATGGAAGTAGCGCAGGGCGAACCAAATGCCGATAACCGCCGGCACCAGCAGCGGCCAGTCGATCTGCCAGATGCGGTGCAGACCGTCGACCAGATTGGCCATGCTGTAACCCTTGCTCGCCTGCGAGCCCAGTATGTTGTCCAGAAATGCGCCGCCGGTGACCAGCTGGAGGGCCACATAGGCAGCGATAGTTCCGCCGGCCCCCACGGCAAGGAAAAGCTTCAGTGATTCCCGCCGGTATATCAGAACAAAGGCTAAAGCGAGAACAAAAAAAGGCAAAAATGTCAATTTCGTGAGCATACCAAGCACACACAGCAGACCGGCAACCCCTCTCCGCCACCGGGGTTTTCCCATCAGGAGCAGCGCCGTGGCCGCCATCAGCAGTGACGCCAGCGAGTCGTTCAGGAACGCTTTGGAAAAGTACAGGCCCAGGGGCGTGAACAGGGTAAATGTGCCCGCGAGGATGGCAATCTTTTTATCCCGCGTCATGTAAAGGGCAAGCTTCCAGACAAGGAAGCCCAGAGCCGCGTTGACCAGCAGGCTGAAAACCCTGAAGGGCAGAACACCGAGTCCCAGCTTCGCCAGCGGTGCGCCGGCCAGGTACAGCATGGGAGGATGGGCCGCAAGGAAATCCCGGTAGGGCATGAGGCCGCGCCCGATGGCGTCGGAGGAGATCACGTAGGCGCTGTCGGCGGCGTCCAGACAGCTGTGGTCCAGGCCCAGCAATCCCAGGCATAGAAACGCAAGCAGGATAACTGGGAAGATCAGATTATTTAAGCGGGCGAAGCTGGCACGGCCACCCATGTCCTCAGGAACAGGACCGGGTTCGTTCCCTGCCGGCCGTAAATGACGAGCACATTGCCGCCGGTACCGGCTTGGGCGCGGGTCGTTTTATTCTTGCAAGGATGCGGTGACGGGCCTTGCGAGGCTCTATTGCCACATCGGCTTTTTCTGTACCGCCAAGCTCGAACCGCATAAGCCGCAGCCCCCGGGAGGCTCGCACGGGATAAAATCCGCAGTCCCGTAGAAACTTGTCTTCAAACAGGCGGCAGTCATGTTCCGGCCAGGGGGTCTGGCGTGAATATGCTTCAACCGAGTCGATCTCGAGCATCTTCATTTCACCAAGAACCGCGAGCACCAGGCCTTTTCTTACTGATTCGAGGGATCCACCAGAGATGATGCTGCAGGTGAGAAGCAGCGAGTCGGAACTGACCGGTCCGCATGCAAGCTTTCGTGCGCGGGGAAACAGGCTTGATGGGCCATACTGGATCATGCCAAGCAGCCGGTCATCGCCCAGAGCCATCTTACCCCAACCGCCGAAGCTCGCTTCGGCGGTCTCTACCCAGTTATCTGCCATCTCGGCAGACGGCCAGCCACCCTCATAACCCTGCCACCAGCCGCAATTGTTGCACTCGTCCGGCAAGCATGAGGAGCTGTTCCTATCGAGCTCCTGAAGTTGAAATATCATCTTATTAAAGCCCGTCCTTGAGAATCAGACATTCCGAGCCATTGGCTTGCATGTCATCTGGTACCCATCGTACTGATATTATAACTTATGGCGAGGTTTCAGTGGAGATATCAGGGTTCACCCTGAGTTCAAGCAGGGTCGCTTCGGCGCGCCTGGATACGTCGACGAGTTTAGCCATGGCGCGGGCTCCCGGTCATACCGGCTGCCGTGGCAAGCAGCAACGTCTTCAGGGATGATTTGCGCATGGATCCGCGGTTATGTCGATTGGAACAAGCCATTACGTCACAGGGGGGCCGTACGGGTGGGACAAAAAGCGGAAGAAAAGCATTAATGCCGGCCGGATTTGCCTTCGGCCCGTGGCGCCGGGCGCTTTAGCCCGACCGCGGGGAAACAGGTTAATCTTCCTGTTGACTTTCTACCTCTGCTTTCAACCGGGTCCTGGTTTCCTCGATCTTTGCCTTGAGGTCTTCCTCCGTGCCGATCTCTTCATTCATCGGGGCTTCTGTTTCCGTACCCGGCTCGGTTATTACATCGAGCTGGCCACCAAAAAGCTCCCGTCTGATTTCGCGGCCGGACTTGGGTGCCAACAGGATTCCTGCCACTGTTCCGATGCCGACGCCGAATAAAAAGAATTTGCATTTTCTGCATGCCATCTGACTACCTCCTCAATCGCAGAGATGTCCTTTTCAAGGTCTCCGCGAGGTGCCTTTAATTACCGGTCTTTAATCTATTCTATTGACTTGATGAGGGCGCCGCAAGGAAGATGGAAGGCCGTCGGGTTTGCCTCAGCCCGGCATTGGTAAGACTATTGATAAATCTGTGCGATGATATGCATGGATTCGCAGCCGCGACCCGTCTGGAAGGAGTAAGCGAAAAATGGAAGAAAGAAAGATAACCGGTGACATGGTCATCAACGAGGTCATAAGGCTCTATCCCTGGACGCTGCCCGTCTTCCACGGTCTCGATGTGGATTCATGCTGTGGCGGCGCCCGGACCGTGGCGACTATGGCGCAGGAGCATGGACTTGACCTCGATGAGGTTCTGGACCAGCTGGAAGCCGTGGCGGAAACATCTCAATCGTAAATGGTAATTGAACGGCCCCTCGGGAAGGGGCAGAAAGGGGAGCTCATGGTTATCGGATTCGGAGCGATAGTCGCGATCGTACTGGTTGTCGTCTTCCTGGGCGGGCTCATAATGATCTATAACAGCCTGGTCAGACAACGCAACAAGGTGGATAATTCCTGGAAACAGATCGACGTCCAGCTCAAGCGCCGCCACGATCTCATACCCAACCTGGTCGAGGTCGTCAAGGACTACATGTCCTATGAGAAAGAAGTACTGGAGAACGTCACAAAAGCCCGCTCGCAGGCGATGCAGGCCTCCGGGCCCGCGGAAGCCGGCAAGGCTGAGAACATGCTAAGCGGCGCGCTGAAGTCGCTCTTTGCCGTGGCGGAGAACTACCCCGATCTCAAGGCCAACCAGAACGT
>JBBAAB010000069.1:0-7207 GCA_041658445.1 Thermoleophilia bacterium | reverse complement strand
ATTCGAGCTCCAGGTCGCGCAGAATATCTTCCAGCTCGGGCTCGACCTCGAGCTTTAAATCATAGCCGAAAACACGATCGGTGAATTTCGCAAGACAGAAAGTACAGTCCGAGGAACAGCGGTTGGTTATATTGAGGTATATATTGCCCCTGGCCCTGTATATGTAGTTCATGGCTGTCATGCGAGTTCGCGTTCGCGCAACCACTTAAGACCCTCCAGGGCCTTGTGCCGCGGCATCTCAAAAGTGATCGTGACTTCCTGGGGAAGAAGCGCCAGCGCTTCCATGATCGGTTTGAAATCGATCCTTCCCTCTCCCAGGGGAAGATGCAGGTCTTCGTAATAAGTGTTGCCGCCTACGTTGTCATGGATATGGACATGACCGATCCGGTCCGGCCAGGTGTTGATAAAACCCAGGGATTTGTTCTTTTCGCCGAGCAGTTCGCCGTGGCCGATGTCCAGCGTCAGCACGATCCGGGGGTCAGCCGCCAGGACGTCGGCCATGTCGGCCGCTACTTCGGCTGTGTTCTCGCAGGCTATCTTCGCGCCGAATTCCGCGGCAAGACCAGCAAGCTTTACGATCTCCCTGATTTTGACCCTGATTTTTTCAGGCGTGTTCGAAGGCGACACGAGGATTGGATGGATAGTTATGGTTTTCGGCCTGAAGCGGGCGGAATACCTGACAGCTTCCTCTATCCTGGCCAATCCCTCCGGGTCGTCTACCCGAAGATCGGGAGCGTGGGCGACGAAAAAAATCCCGCCGCGCGCGGCGGCCTCCAGCATATCTGACTCCTCCCGACGGATCTTGTCCAGTTCGTTCAGGTTTAGATCCGCGAAGTCAAAACCGTGGCCGGCGAGGAAGTTTATTCCTTCGAGACTGGCGGACTGGCCGCCAAATCTGAAGTTGCTCTGATGTGTTTTATTATCCTGCAAAACCAAGAATATTGTACCTGTATTCCCGTTTCAGAACCAAAAAACGGGGGCTGGTCTGTTCCTGGAGGTTTTTCGCGGTTTCTTACTTTTTGACCGCTATGCTCCGATATTAATTAATGAGAGGCGACAATTGTTGGAAATTGCCTACACGCTTGTTACTTGATGTCGCTTTGGATAAGTGAACCAAATGCCCCTTATTGACGTAAGAGAAATTGCTCCGCAAAACCGGTCTGAGCGCAAGCGCAGGCTCCAGCGCATCAAAAGGTCGCTCGAGCAACACAACTACGAAGTGAACTCCGGCCAGGTTGCCAGCGGTATCCTGCGTGAAGCGTGGGATGAAGCGGCGTCACACCGTGTTGCCGGCCATTGATCCCGGGGTTTCTCAAGGACGACCCCGGTGCTTCAGGGCAGCATCGCCGAACGTAACATTTTTTGGACCAGATCCGTATAACTGATGCCAGCCGCTTTTGCCTGCGCTGGAAAATCGGAGGTATCGGTCATGCCAGGCAACGTATTGATCTCCGTAAGCTGTGGAATGCCGCTGCTGTCGATTATGAAATCAACGCGGCTAAAACCACGGCAGCCTATGATAGCGTGCACCTTCATCGCCTGCTCCTGCACCAGCACGGCCGTCTCGTCGGGAATGAGCGCCGGTACAACAAACTCCGTCATGCCGTGGCTGTACTTGGCCTCGAAGTCATAAAAATCCGTCTTGGGCTTAAGCTGCAGCACCGGGAGGGCCGTCAGGCTGCGACGCGTTTCCAGCAACCCGACCGTTACCTCGTCGCCCTCGATAAACTCTTCGGCCATGACTTCTCCGAAATCGCGGCTTGCCTTTGCGATGGCGGCATCAAAATCATCGGGATTATCAACCTTGGAAACTCCGAGACTCGAACCCTCCTCGCAGGGTTTGATCATGACGGGGAACTTAAGCCTCTGCTTGGCCTTTAAAACAATCTCCCCGATGTCCTGCTTGTTGCTGAAGCTCTCGAATGGCGCCGTGGGAATTCCCTGGAAGGACGCGATCTGCTTGGTCCTGACCTTGTTCATGCCAAGGGCGCTCGCCAGAACACGCGAACCCGTATACGGGATCTGCATCATCTCCAGCAAACCCTGAATCGAGCCATCCTCACCGTACTTGCCATGCAGGGCCAGAAACGCGAAACCGATTTTTTCCCGCCGGAGCGTCTCGGCGACCGATCGGTCTACGTCAATGCCAACCGCCTCATAGCCGAGTTCCTGTATCGCCTGAAGGCAATTCTGCCCCGAGCGAAGGGATATTTCTCTCTCGCGAGAGAACCCGCCCATAAGGACGCCAACGCGGGTTTTTTTTATTTTAACTTCAGACATTGTCCATACCTCTATCCGCCCCATCCAGTCTTAAGGGATTTTCCTGACCCGATTAGTATATACTTTGCGGCGTCGGCAACAAGCCTTTTTCCATGCACCCCGGAGTGATTTCATAAATAATATAAGGGAAGAAAGACGGCTGCAGATACTGGCACGGGTAATGTGGGCTCTGGTCATCCTGTTTTTCGTCTGGCTCGCGTACAGGCACCGTGGCAGCTTATTCTCCTACATTTTTGCTTTCCTTGCCCTGGTTTACTTTTTCGCCTACGCGGCTACGCATGGGAAAAAAGGGCTTCGTATCGGAGCCCAGATTTTCCTCATTGGAATCGTCTTCTTCTTCCTCGGCAGGAAGATCTATGCCGACTGGGGAAACATCACATCCCACGACTGGCAGTTTGATTTCTACTGGCTGGCGCTGTCGATCATTTTCTTCTGCATGATGTACCTCGGCCACGCGGGAGGCTGGCTCCTGATCCTCTGGCGATTCAAACACTCGATCCCCATCCTGCCGGGCATCTATATCTGGTTCAAATCGCTGCTGGGCCGTTACGTTCCCGGCAATGTCCTGATGATCGTCGGGCGGGTGATGATGACCGAAACATATGATGTTCCCAAGCGCGTCACACTTACCAGCGTCGCCTACGAACAGGCGCTGCTGGCGGCATCAGCGACGACTGTGCTGGCGATCGCCCTGCCGTTCCTGCCGAAACTGCAGGATTTCTCCCAGCTGATCTGGATCGCGCTCATCGTTCCGCCGCTTGCGATCATCGGGCTCCATCCCGCCGTGCTCGGCCGTATCGGCAACTATGTTTTCCGCAAGCTCGGCAGGGAGACGATCGAGGTGTTCCTGCCCTTCTGGGAGATAATCTGGGTCTTTCTCTATTACTGTTTCTTCTGGGTGGTTGCCGGCCTGGCGCTATTCTCGATGATCCGGACCGTCACCTGGGCGGACTGGTCCGACCTGCCGATCGTCATCGCCAGCACCGCGCTCGCCTGGATGACGTCGGTCCTCTTTTTCATCTCACCCAGCGGGCTGGGCATACGCGAGGGCGTGTACGCGTTCACGCTGGACTTTGTATTCGAAAACGCCGGCGTCGCGTCAGCGTTCGCCATACTCGTGCGATTCTGGCAGACCCTGATCGAGATCGGGCTCGTGTTTGTTCTGCTCGCGATCGTCAAGATTAAGCATTATAAATTCAAGACGCCTTCCGGTTAGGCGCGGATATCGCCTGTGCTATAATTTTTTTGAGTCAATAACCGGCGGCTTGAAAGTCGGCCTACAGGAGGGACAGGAATGTACGCATCTCCCATTTTCTTTACCAGCTTGTTGTTGCTTGTGCCGGCGATAATTCTAAGCCTGTACGCGCAGTTCAAGGTAAAAAGCACCTTTAAGAAATATTCGCAGGTCAAAGCTGTCAGCGGCATGACCGGTTCCCAGGCAAGCCGCCGCCTGCTTGACCAGGCAGGGCTCAGCGACGTTGCCATTGAGGTTATTCCCGGCAAACTGTCGGACCATTATGACCCCCGCAAACGTGTCCTGAGGCTGAGCGAGGCCGTTGCCGGCAAGGATTCACTGGCGTCACTCGGGGTTGCCGCTCATGAGACCGGGCACGCGATCCAGCATGCGAGGGGTTACGTACCGATGAAAATACGTTCCGCGGTCGTACCGGCCGCCTCCTTCGGCTCGAACCTGGGACCGATGATTTTCCTGGCAGGTATTTTCATCAGCTCTTTTCGTCCACTGATGACCGTGGGCATCGTACTTTTCACGGCGGCCGTCATCTTCCAGATTGTGACCCTGCCGGTGGAATTCGACGCCTCCAGCCGCGCCATGAAACTCTTGCAGAACAACGGCATCGTCGTCGGTGATGAAGCGAAAAGCGCCCGCAAGGTGCTCTCCGCGGCGGCGTTGACATACGTTGCGGCGGCGCTGATGTCAATCCTGACCCTGGTACGAATGATCCTGATCAGCAGGGAATAACTGCCGGGCGAAATATCTGACCTCGTTCACAAAGAGGCGCGCCGCAGGCGCGCCTCTTTTATCTGGAAAACTGTTATGCCCTGAACTTACAGGTACTTCCAGAACCAGTACTTTTCGAAGGCGACCTTGCCCCAATGCAGCATTCTGGAGGGCTTGCGGGCCCGCACGGCAGGGTCCGGCTCCGCGTAGAAATTGCCCTTTGCGAAACCTGCTGATCCGTCGCCGATCTCAACGAAACAAAATCCTTCGCCGTCGTATGGTTTCGGCTGCGGCTTGCCTTTGATGCTCGCGGCTATCCCGTGCGCCACGGTTTCAGCATGCTTGTGGGCAAAAACGCCTGCCTTGGGAAGCATCTTGCCGTTGGGGAGCTTGATCATGGTGGCGTCGCCGATCACAAAAATGTTTTCGTGCTGCGTGGCCAGGGTCCCCGGATCCACCGGCACCCAGGGCGCCTCGCCGGTCAGCCCCGCATCCTTGATGACCTGCGGACACTTGTGTGGCGGCACCGTCAGGAGGAGATCATATGGGGCCGGCTCATCGCCTTCCAGCAAAACCTGTCTGGTATCAGGGTCGACCGAATTGATTGTGGAATTGGGCCGGTATTTGATACCCCTGGGCTCGGTCAGGGACAGGATGGCCTGGCCCATTACCGGACCGGCCACGGGCATGGGCGCCGGCTCCCAGGTGACTATCTCGATCTCTGTCTTATCACGCACGCCGATGGAACGCAGAATATTATCTGAGATCAGGGCTGTCTCGTAGGGGGCGGCGGGACACTTGTAAGGCATCCGGCAGATGGCGATAACCAGCCGACCTCCAGTGAAAGCCGTCAACGCCTTATGGGCTTCGGTCAGGCCATCGGTCTCATAGATATTGATGGCCGCCCTGGAAAGGCCGGGGATCGACCCCGGGTCCAGCTCGGCTCCGAGCGATACCACAAGATAATCATAATCCAGGTCTTTTCCCCCGACGGTGACTTTCGAGGCCGCCGGATCGATCGAAGTTACATCACCCTGGATAAAATCTATGCCCTTGCGCTCAAGCCGGGAGAGTTCCCGCTCAACCTGGCCGACGGTGCGCTTCCCGTTCAGAAGCCATAAATAAGAGCCCGTGAAGCTGTGCCGGGGGTTCCTGTCGACCACGATGACCCTGTGATCCCGCCCAAGTAGATGATGTAGCTTGTTTGCGGCCACCAGGCCGCCGATGCCGCCGCCCAGAACTATTACAGTTTTTCCAGCCATCACGCGACCTCCCGCAATTTTTCTTCACTATAAATAAATCCGCATTCATGATAACTGCCCGTTGCTGTCAATCCTGAACCTTATCGCCCTGTATCAATTCACGGATACGTGACACGTTGGCGGTAAAACCGCTTACAACCTCACCATCGATTATCATCGTCGTCTTGGTCATAAGCCCGGTTCTCTCAAAACACTCCTCGGGAACTCCCGGCTCTTCCAGGTTTCGTTCGTTGTATTCGATCCCGTTTTGCGAAAAGAACTCTTTCGCTTTTTGACAGTCGTGTCACGTGGAGCTGGTGTAAATAACAACTGGATCCATCATTATCCCGCCTTTCTCCTGTTTTTTTTACCTGTCGTCTCTGTTGTAACTGAAACCCGTGCAAGGCCGGCCACAAGCTCCTGCTCCGCGCACAGGTTTTCCAGCAACAGCTCTTTCATGATGTCCATCGCCCTGAATATCTTTTCGTTGGCGACGGCATAAAAAATGCTTGAGCCGTCGCGGCGCGATACGACCATGCCCTTCTGCCGCAAAAAGGCGAGGTGCTGGGACACGCTGGTCTGCGGCAGCTCGGCCAGCGAAGTCAGGTCGCCCACGGACCTCTCACCATCGCGCAGGAGGTTGAGGATCTCTATGCGTTTCGGATTGGTCAGCACCTTGCATATCTCGGCGTGCATCTCGTAGAGTTTGCGATTTAATTCATCTGTCATGTGTTGCGTCCCCTGAGTATATGTTGATATTCAAATATTTGCATCATTATAACTTATGGCCGCTGCCGGGTTCAATCCATAATGCGAGTTGATATAATCTCTTCTCGTACTTTCCATCCGGCACATCCAGGGTGGAAAAAATAATAGGGGTGACCTTTATTGAAAATCCTGATCACGGGCATAAGCGGTTTCGCCGGCAGCCATCTGACCGGATATCTTCGTGGCATCGAAGGCGTTGAAGTCGCCGGCCTTGATCTGCAGGGTCCGAGTGACCGGTTCACGGGCCTGTTTGATGATGGAGGTCCCACCGTTCACGGTTGCGACATGGCGGACGGAGAGCTTCTCGATGAGATCCTGCGGATCGAGAATCCTGATGCCATCATCCATCTGGCCGCGCGCGCGCAAGTGGCCGGTGCGTGGCAACAGGCGGGCGCTATTCTGGAAACAAACGTTGTCGGCACGCAGATACTCATGCAGGCCGTCCAGGAGGCCGTTCCCCGGACAAAGGTGCTCCTGATAAGTTCGAGTGAGGTCTATGGCAGGGTGACCCCACGGGAGCTGCCACTAACCGAGACGGCAACACTCAGGCCCAATAATCCTTATTCGGTCAGCAAGGCGGCCCAGGAGTTTGTCGGCCTGGCCTATCATGAGGCCTTTGGCATGGACGTTGTTATCGCGAGGCCGTTCAACCACATCGGACCGATGCAGGTGGGCAATTTCGTCGTGCCTTCTTTCGCCATGCAGGTCGCCGAGATCGAAGCGGGCATCCGCGAGCCAGTCATCCGGGTAGGCAACCTCGAATCGCGGCGTGATTTCACCGACGTGAGGGATATCGTCAGGGCATATTATTTGCTGGTGGCGTACGGGCGGGCGGGCGAGGTATATAATATAGCGTCGGGAGAGTCGCACGCGATCAGCGAGATACTCGAAATGTTGCTCGATATCGCGGAAATCACGCCCGAGGTAGAGAACATCCCCGGACTGATGCGCCCCTCGG
>JBBAAB010000068.1:0-7428 GCA_041658445.1 Thermoleophilia bacterium | reverse complement strand
GTTCAGATAGAGGCTTTCATACGATTCGTAGACGGCCATGGGGCCGCCCAGGATTATCAGGCCGTCCCATTCTGCAAGCGAATCAGGGACCGGATCGCTCCGGTATGGCCGCACATACGTGAACTCGGCCAGGCTCGCGGCCTCTTCGGCAAACAGCCCCAGGGGCTCGCAACCGATATGCTGAATCACCATCACCTTGCGCATGGCATAAAGAATACCACGGGCAGTGTTAGAATAATGCCAAGCGGGAAACACATGGCACCGCTATCGCGCAAAGGAGGAAAAAATGACCAATGGCATGTCTTATACGCTCAAGTTCATGCTCACGAAGCAGGGCCGGACGGATTACAGGGTCATCCCCCTGGAAGGTCTCTGGTGGATGGGTTCGATTCTGGAAGCAGACACTGACCGCACGGTGCTCGATTGCGAGTAGCCGTAGTCCACGGGTACTTCCTCGGCGATTCCGGTAGCGCCATCTATGCGCGAGAACTGGCGCGTGAGTTCACACAACAGGGACACGATGTCACACTCGTATGCCAGGACCAGTCAGCCGATCGCTACGATTTTATAGACAGTCTCCATGAATTCGGCCCGGACAATGCCGGGCTTCGCACGGTATTTGAGAGAGCTCCGGTATATGAAGGACGCTGCCGCATGGTGCGGCCCTTCATCGGCGACAGACTGTTGACCTACGTCGCGGGACCATTCCCCCCTTTCGATGCGGTCCCGTTCCAGGAAGCCACGAGCGAGATGATAACCGCCTATGTGGAAGCCAACATCAGGGATATGACCGGGATTTTCAGGCACTGGCCTCAGGACCTGGTACAGGCAAACCACGCGGTCATGCAGCCATATCTCGTCAATAAGGCGCTGCGGGACGGGACCCCATATGTTGTTACGATCCACGGTAGCGAGCTGAATTTCACGGTACGCAAAGACCGGCGCATGGCTCCATATATGCAGGAAGGCCTCGCGGGCGCCACGGCCATCGCTGCACTTAGCGAAACCAGCCACGGTGAGGTGGTCGGGCTTGCCCGGGAGCACGGTCTTGATATCACGTCACGAACTGTGATTCTTCCTCCTGGTGTCGATACTGAACTTTTCGCTCCACTGGATAGCCGGGAAAAAGCTCTCAGCGGGATTTCTAAAGCAATCGACCCCGATCTGGATGATATCGCCGTTTTTGCCGGCAGGCTACTGTGGACGAAGGGATTGCAATACGTGGTGGCCGCGCTGCCTCTCATTTTGCAGGAACGCCCACGGATCCAGCTGGTTGTCGTAGGTGATGGGCCCATGCGCAAACCGCTGGAACAATTGATTTCCTTGCTGGAGAGCGGCAACCTTGAAGAGGCCCGTCGTTTGACGGAGACAGAAACTGAACTGAAACCGGCTCCGGAATATGGTCCCGTCATACCCGGGCTGGGCGTCGAGGAGGAAAAAATATATCAGGTATCCGCGCTTGGAGACCTCTCACGGCGAATTCATTTCACAGGCCACTTGAGCCATAAGCAACTGGCGCCTCTGTTTGCCGCCGCTGATGTTTCCCTGGCCCCATCAGTCTTTCCCGAAGCTTTCGGGCTGGTGAGCATCGAAGCCCTGGCGGCCGGCGCCCTGCCGATTGCCACCTACCAGACAGGTCTGCGCTCGCCGCTCGATGTGATCGCCGCCGGCCTTGACGATGCACGCTTCAGGCAGCTTGCTCCTGGAACGGATCTTACGACAGGACTGGCGTCTGCCCTGACAGGCATATTCGGAAAATATCAGACCCGCGATCGGGAATTCCGGGAAAAACTGCACGGTATCGCACGGGAAAACTTCTCATGGCGGATCGTCGCGGGACGTTATCTGGAATGGTCGCGGTCTCAAGCTCCCCCCGCGTGATCTTTTCCACCGAGATGCTGGGCGGGCATGAATCTGTAAACCATTACGGCTGCTAAAAGGGCGACGGCAGCAGAGACCAGAAAAGCGGTATGCATTCCTCCCACAAATGATTCGCGTGCCGCGTTTGCCAGGGCTTCACCCCGGGGGCCACCGATCCGGGCGGCGATGTTGACCGCAGCATCGGGTGGCAGGCCGCTTACGCTTTCCGCCATATTTGAGGTATAGATGGTATTGAGTATCGAGCCGAGGATTGCCACGCCGAAAGCGCCGCCTACCTGGCGGGATTCATAATGCTTCTGATCCACATCCTGGTCTTCTGTTTTTTCATTCGGATACCGCGCTTCCGGATTCCTCGGATTTCCAGCCTGCCTTAAGCCAACAGATCGCAGTATAGTACGCTCGCGTGGGTATACTCAAAGATAGACCCGTATAAGTGAGTCAAATCACTTAAACGACATCGCCTTCAAGGTCAGGCGCATACAGGCAGATACTATTATTAGAGGATCCCGACGCTGGCGAGCGTTGTTTCCGGCAAAAGATCAGGGTCTGACGTGTACCCGGCCGGAAGATGGGATCGCTGATGAGTGCTTTTATGCGAACATCTGTCGAGCTCGCCGCGCGGAAGCTTATGCTTCCGCGCAACTGTTTGCGTGTCGCATATAGACGCCGGAACCGGGCCGCCAGAATCCTGGCCACGGTAATGTCCTCCTTCCTTCTGCTACTGCTTCCCGCTATCGGCGGATTTTCCGTTACCGGCCTGGACGCCGGGACCGCTCTGGCAGTTCCGGCAAACAATGATCTTGTCTGGTCGATGCGCGGCTTCAATTATCCATCCTGGTGGCACGATGAGTATTTGTCCCCGCAGTCTTCGGCGTCACTGGATCGAATCGCGGGCACGGGCGCAAACTGGGTGACCATTGTTCCCACGCAATACATGGAGAACGAGAGATCGGTAATAATAGCGCCAGAGACAAATGGACGCACTGCGAGCGACGTGGCATTAGCCAGGGCCATCGACGATGCCCACGCCAGAGGTCTGAAGGTGCTGCTGAAGCCCCATGTCGATGTCAGAAACGATATCTGGCGAGGCGAGATTCGGCCGGATGACGCTCACGTCTGGTTTGGCAGCTACAAAACGATGATGGACGGGTATGCGAGGCTTGCAAGCGCCCATGGAGTGGAAATGATCGCGGCGGGGACCGAGCTTGCGTCGATGAGCGGCGCGGAATATGCGGGGGAATGGAGCGCGGTCATCGGATCGCTGCGTTCAAAATATTCCGGTCCGCTTACGTACGCGGCCAGTCAGAATGAATATAACAGTGTCAGCTTCTGGGGCAGCCTTGATTTCCTCGGAATCGATATCTATTTCCCGTTGAGCGACGCAGGCCAGCCTTCCATCGATGAATTTGCGGCGGGGTGGACCGGTTATAACGGGCTCCATGGCCGGGCGAACTGGGTGGAAAATCTCGAGAGCTGGCAGTCACGATGGAACAAGCCTGTCATTTTCACCGAGCTCGGGTATCGTAGCGTCAGGCATGCCGCTCGCTCGCCGTGGGATTATTCATTCGCCGGCGAGTACGACGGTGACCTTCAGGCACGGGCTTACGAGACTGTTTTCCGGGTTTTCGGTAACAGGCCGTGGCTGGCCGGAGTCTTATGGTGGAACTGGGGAGTCGGGGATAACGGTGGCCCAGGTGACACGAATTACACAGTAATCAACAAGCCTGCCGAGGCTGTCGTGAGCAACTGGTATGCCGGCGGCGCAAATCCACAGCCATCGCTCACGGTCGAATCGGGCAATGTTTCGTGGACCAGTTATGCCGATTATCGCGAGCGCCTTTTACATGTGACCTACCAGGTAAGCAACTACGGCGGTACCGCAAGACGGGTTTCGGTCATAGCAGGTACGGCCGGCAGTGGTGTGATTCTGGCATCCGGGCTGCCGGTAGATATCGGAGATCTGCCTCAGGGGGGCAGCTCCGGTTACAGCGCCACTTACAGGGTTCCGCAAGGAATAACAGCCTTCAGGGCTGTGCCTTATATTTCCTATGTTGATATGGCAGGAACCACACATTATCTTCCCGTGAGTCCGCCTGGACTTGAGGGCTGAGGCAAACCGTCAGCCGTCTTCATTTATGTCTTAACGATGATATGCTTGTCTAACAGGATGTCACCGATGGAGGGTTCTTTATGAAATCATGGTTCAGCAGGAGCGATAGTATTTTTACGCGCTCGATGGTTCTCTGCGCGACGATCTTCTCAATATCTCTAATGGCGCTCGCGGGACTTGCCTGTGGTGATGAAACCGGGACTGTTGGCATGACGCAAACGGTAAAAACCACCGCTACGGTTAATAATCCCCGCTTGGATACCGCAACTGACAGCGGTCCTGTCATGCCGAATGTTGATGAATCCCAGATTGCCGCGGTGGAGGCTGCGGCGAGCGCGGCATTCAGCAGGGACTGGGGCGATGGCACCGGAGTGCACATCGTCTGGGGGCCGAACATCATTTCGGACTGGGCGCTTATCGGCGTGGAAAATGTAAGCGGACTTGCCGGCAAAGATGTCCTTCTGTGTCAGGAAGGCGGCGTATGGCAGGTGAAGGACATGGGCCACGCCCTGGCGCTCAAATGGCACGACCAGACGCCACCCGGGCTCTGGCCTTCTGTTTAGCCTAGGTGGGCCACGAGGTCGGACAATCCGTCCTCGATATCAATCAACGGCCTGTATGCGAGGGTTTTTTCCAGCAGATCGCAGGTGGCAAAAGACCTTCTTATATCTCCCGTACGAGGCCTGTCGTACACAATGCCGGCTTGGTTTGAGGCCGCATCCTGGATAATCCCCGCCGCGTCGATAACCTTTGTTTCCCTGCCGGTGGCGACGTTGATGATCTGCGGCAGGGGCCAGTCCGCTTCCGCGGCCAGAAGGTTGGCTTTTGCGATATCCGACACGTGGATAAAATCCCTGGTCTGGCCGCCATCTCCATGTATGGTGAGGGGCTCACCCTTGAGTGAGCGTTCGATGAAGATGGAGAGCACGCCGGAGTATGGCGATTTTGGATCTTGCCTGGTGCCGTAAACATTGAAATACCTGAGCGCCAGAAACTCAATCCCGTAAAGCTCACCGTAGGACTTTCCATAAAACTCGCCCGTCAGTTTATGCCATGCGTATGGAGAGATCGGCTGCATGGGCGAGCTCTCTGTTTTTGGCAGCTCATCATGATCGCCGTATATGGCCGCCGAACTCGCCAGGATAACGCGCCTGACATCCTTGAGCCTGGCCGCCTCGATGATATTGAGGCTGCCGGTGGCATTGACTTCGTGAGTCACAAGTGGTTCGAGGATCGATTTTTCGACCGACGATATCGCTGCAAGATGCAGGATCGTATCAATACCATCACAGGCGGCCTCCAGGGCTCCATAATCACGTATATCGAGGTCGATCAGCTCGATTTCCCCCGCCACGGTGGAGAGGTTGTCGCGAGCCCCGGTGGAGAAATCATCGACCACGCGTACCTTGTGGCCGTCTTTGACAAACAGCTCAGTTGTGTGAGAGCCTATGAAGCCGGCTCCTCCGGTGATCAGTATATGCATAGTAGCTACAATAGCCGAAAAAAGTGGCCCAAGTAAAGGAAGTGGAAGGGGCTTTTCTGCTAGAATCAAGCGCGAAAGTCGAAGTGTGGGGGAGGGGCCCCTGATCGTCAAATGGATAAAGAACAGAATTTCATCAGGATCACCCGAAGCGTCCGACCGGACGATACTCAGGGACGTTCTCATCCTGACAGCGCTGGTTTTGCTCTTCTGCCTGCCTTTCATCAACCAGGCGTTTCACTGGGATGATCGTGACTACATCGAGTTCACGCAGGTGCAAGCCAGGGATATAACCCAGTTCCATCTGTCGGATTACAGTTACAGGGGTCACTTCATCAGGCAGTTCCGCAATCCTCATGCCCCACTCCTGACGACATACCTTTCCCTGCTGCTCAGGACCGGGGCCCAGGTGAGCGAACCACTTTTCCATGCAGCCTATCTGGTCTTTCCGCTTGTCGCGGCATTATCCATGTACGCGCTCTCAAGAAGGTTCACCAGGCACCCCCTGATAGCCGCGATACTTCTGGTTTCAACTCCCGGATTTCTGGTCATGTCCCATAACATTATGGATAATTTTCCCGGCCTTTCGCTTTCCCTTGCTTCAGCAGCACTCTTCATCTGGGGCGCTGACAAAGGCAACTGGAAGCTGCTGCTCGGTTCCGGGATCATGATGGCCCTTGCCGTCATGACGGCTTACCAGTCACTGGCGATCGTGCCTGTGCTCATGGCATACGCCCTTTTGAACAGGAATTTTCAGCAGAAGACATACCTGCCGTTCATCATCCCCCTTGCTGTCTATGGTCTGTGGCGCATGTATATCAAGGGGCGTTATGGCCATGTGCCTGCGATCTCCTACAAGGCGGGTCTGCACTTTGACTGGCAGATACGCTCGATGATCGTATTCATCGGTGGCACGATTATCTTTCCCCTGTCTTTCCTGGTGCTCTTCCTGCGCAGCAGACTTGACATCATGATCGCGTTCCTCGCTTTTCCGCCATTGATCACATGGACGGCCATTTATTGTCTGGGCAGGGGTGAGATCGATTCCTTTCAGGCATTCCAGCTGGCGATCCTCATAGCTGCGGGTTTCATGGTGATATACCGGATGTTTGCAGCCGGCGTCTCGGGTCTCATGGGATGGGCACAGAACAGGAAAGGCTGGGCGGATCCTGTTTTTCTGCTTGTCTGGTTTCTCGGTGTGATTCTGGTGCAGCTGGTTTTCATGATTCCCTACGTGGCGGTTCGTCACCTGCTGCTTCTGTTCCCACCCGTTATTCTTCTTTTTGTACGTGAGGCCGAGGCGCTTTGGCCCATGCGGCCGCGTTTAAGAGGCGCCTTTGTATATATCACGCTTGGTCTTACGATGTTCATGGGCCTTTCGGCTGCTTACGCTGACTACAGGATGGCGGGGACATACAGGGAGGTCGCGGGGCAGATGAAAGAGATGTATGGTGACAGCCCCAACAAGGTCTGGTTGCTTGGCGAATTCGATTTTCGTTATTACATGGAGCGCGAGGGATTCGAGTACCTCGGTGTCAACTCGGTCGCGAAATCCGGCGATTTTGTCATCTCATCATATGTCTGTTCCACGGGGGTTGTGGCGCCCCTGCCCGAAGGTTATTACCGCGTGTTGTCCCGGGAAGAACCGTCATCCGGTTATCCCGTGCGCAGCATGAACCCCTGGGGAGCGGCCGGGTTTTACGGCAATCTTCTGGGTCCGTTGCCGTTCTCGATCTCCGGCGCGAAACTCGATGAGATAGACGTCAATCAGCTTGACCTGGAAATGCCGGTTGATGATTCAGGAACGGAGAAGCGGGGAAATGGTTAAGGCACAGGAGATAGCAGGTCGGAAAGCGAAAAGCGGGGCTGAAAAAGGCGGGAAGGGTGTTTCCCGCGGATTATCGGCCACCAGTCTGGAAGGCCTTCCCGTCTGGGCCGGGCTGTTGATTATAGTCGC
>JBBAAB010000067.1:0-7451 GCA_041658445.1 Thermoleophilia bacterium | reverse complement strand
TGCCCCGTATTGCTGCCGTCACAGCCGCACTGGTCATCGGTCTGAGTGTCATAGGCCTCACCGGAGCTATAATACGCGGCGGCGGTCCTGGCAGATCCGCGCCTGAGGCCGGGTTAATGACTGATACAAACACGGCGGCCGATGTAGCCACCCGCGAGAAATCGACCGGCATCTCCGCTGCCCCCGGCCAGACAGGAGCGGGACAGGACAGCTCCGGATTTACCGGTCCTGAAGCTGAAAGCGCCGCAGCTGGCTCAGCCGGAGCTTTAACACCAGGCCTGCCATCCAGCCAGCGGGTCATCAAGACGGCCGACTACACGATCGAAGTGCCCCAGGGCGAGTTCGATGGCAAGTATTTGGAAGTTAAGGCGATCGCATCCAGATACGGTGGATATGTGGTCTCAGCGGACGCGCGCTCATACAGCGAAGACCTGATGAGGGGAACGATCACGATTCGGGTCGCAAGCACGGCCGATAATTTCGACCGGGCCCAGGATGCGATCGATGCCCTTGGAAACGTAAAGTCCAGGAAGATCTCCGGACAGGATGTCACCGAAGAGTATGTGGATCTCCAGAGCCGGCTGCGAAATTACGAAGCGCAGGAAGCCCAGATGCTGGCCCTGATGCAAAGAGCCCAGACCATCGAGGAGATCCTGTCGGTGCAGTCACGCCTTTCAGACGTGCAATCCCAGATAGAACAGATCAAGGGCCGCATGAAGTATATGGAATCGCGTACAGACTTCGCCACGATCACGGTAGACATGCGGGAAACCAAAGACGGCGGCGTGCAGGAAACAGGCGGTACCGACTGGGGTTTCGTCGAATCGGTAAAGTACGCCGGCTGGCTGGCGGTACAGACCTTCAACTTCGTCATCATGGCAATGGGAGTCATCCTTCCGCTGATACTCATGGCCTTCGGATTCTATCTGCTGATATTCAAGCTGGTGCAGTGGCGGCGGGGACGCAGTAGTGCCAGCCAGGATCGCCAGACATAAATACGCCATAACCGGACATTCTTTCAGGGACATGTTGCTCCGTGTCCCTGAAAGACAAGCGAAATCTCAACCTGTCGACCTGATAATACCTCCGGCAACCACTGCTTCACCCAGATATATCACCGCTGACTGGCCGGGAGCTACGCCATAGACCGGTTCATCCAGTTCGATGTTCCATTCATCAGGGTTTGCCTGCACCAGCCGCACGGCAACGGAAGCCGAGTTATACCTCACCTGCACCAGGAACTTATCAGTGGCCAGACGTTCGGGAGAGAGAAAGCTGTTCACCTCGTACAGCAGGAGCCGGTTGACAGCCAGCTCCTCGCGATGTCCTACAGTCACCAGGTTGTCTTTTGGGGATGTGCCCAATACATAGAGTGGTTCAGCAGAACTGA
Source organism: Thermoleophilia bacterium (assembly GCA_041658445.1). Classification (GTDB taxonomy): domain Bacteria; phylum Actinomycetota; class Thermoleophilia; order BMS3ABIN01; family BMS3ABIN01; genus JBAZWE01. The sequence continues at coordinate 6,061 of JBBAAB010000067.1, read as the reverse complement.
CGCCAAGACCACGTCGCTGGCCAATCGTAAAGTTTATGTATCCGTCGTGTGTCCCCAGCTTCGAACCGTCGCTCGCAACGATATCGCCTTCACCAGGCATCTCGTCCAGGCGCGTTCGCAGAAAACGCCGGTAATCATCGTCAGGGATGAAACAGATCTCCTGGCTCTCGGGCCGCGCGTGCGCGGTCAGCCCGGCGTCACGGGCAAGTCTGCGAGTCTCGGACTTTTCTCTGTCGGCCAGCGGGAATTCCAGACGCTCGAGAAGCCCGGGGCTTATTCCCCACAACATATATGACTGATCCTTACCGGAGTCTCGCCCTCGTGCCAGCAGGCCTCGGCCTTCATCCTCGATTATTCGCGCGTAGTGTCCGGTCGCAACCCTGGCGGCTCCTATCCTGTCAGCCAGGGCCACCAGAGCCGGGAAGCGGAAAACACCGTTGCAGCGCGTACAGGGATTCGGTGTCCGGCCGGCTATGTACTCGCCGGTAAAATAATCAACTATTTCCGATTCAAACGTGTCAGAGTAATCGACGGTAAGATGTGCGAGACCCAGGTCATGACAAGCCGCTCGCGCATCACGAATAGCTCTGGGCGAGCAACAGGTTGCGCTTTCCTCATCGGTTTCGCAGTCGGGATCGGTCCACAGACGCATGGTGACTCCGGTAACCCGCCGGCCCACTTCTTTTTCCAGGAGACAGGCCACGGAGCTGTCGACACCGCCGCTCATAGCGACCAGGATATGGTTTTCGTCTATGCCTGGCGCGTTGGGAAAATTACCACGCCGGATCGAATCTTCCAGGGCTCCGTGCAACGCCTCGATGGCGAAATCCGCTGCCCGTGCAAGACGCCCGGATTCAGATTCCGACATTCCCTCAATAGACTCAGTGGCCGAACTGCTGCCACCGGCATCGGACATCAGGCCCTTCTCCAACGACGCGGGCGCGATGGCAGCGGCTTCGTTCCAGCTCATTTCCGTAATCATCTCCGAAAGCAGGCTGCCGGCGGCTATAATAGCACTCGAACCGGATGCCCGGTAGCGGGAAACGCTTATCCGGTCATCCGTGAAGCGCAGGAAAATCGTGATTTGCGCTCCGCAATCCTGATCTCCGGCGTTGCCGGCGCCATCGGCATCCGACATCTCGCCCGCGTTGCGAGGATTGTAAAAATGGTCTTTGAAGACAGAATCCATGATTCAATAATAACCCGAGTTCCCGTAGCACCAAAAAGGTCACACAAAACCCCATGGGATAAAAAAAAGGGCCGACTGATTCGGCCCTATTGATTCTTTTCGTTACGAAACTGAATCAGGTCTTGGTCGCTTCGACTATACCCTGCTCGATGGACAGGTTGTCAGCGTAACCGGTCCATGCCCTCTGAACCGTTGCCTGCTTGTTTATGATTATTAATGATGGCGTGCTGTTGACGTCAAGCAGCATCGCCAGGTCCATGTATCTACCGCCCTCATTGTAGAGATAAGTGTAGAAATCGACCTGTCCCCTGTAGCGGCTCTCAAGCGTGGATATCGTGGATCGAACCTGGGAATCGTCATAAGGCCCGTACATATAGAACAATACAACTACGGGACGCCTTTTCTTAATGGAATCGCTGAAATCCTTCGGCGACTGTTCGGTGGGAGTTATTATCTTGCCGATGAGGTCTTCGACCTTGGTCGTACTACTACCACCACCTCCGCCACCCTTGGCAGCCTTGGAGGTGCTGGTCTTGGTCGATGCTTTAGTTGTAGGCGTTTCCTCGCCACAACCAGTAAATAAAAAAGCCGCCAGTGCGATTATCAAAGCTGTGGCGGTTACCTTGAGGAGCCTTGTCATGCTCTCCCTTCTTTTCACAAAATAAAGCTCCACCTTGCCGTGTTTGTCCGTTTATTGAACCTGCTCCAGCAGGTGGGTGCCCGCTCCCCAGCTACCCATGAGCAGGTGGGGAAGACTAAGCTCCCGTACTCAATATGTTGGCTCAATAAAGTTACAAATCACAAACAAGGTCGAGCTAGCTTTATACTAGCACACAAGAATCTTTTTCGGCAACAGGTAAATAAATCCTTGTTTCCGGTAACATTTTTCCGCGGTCGCCATGATCTAATATATCCGGAAACCTCATCCTGAAAACTGGATCTACGGTTTCAGCTTAAGTTCTTTCAGCTGGCGCGCATCCACCTGCGCCGGAGCCCCGGTAAGCGGGCAACCTCCACTCTGGGTCTTGGGGAATGCTATCACATCGCGTATCGTTGGCAAGCCCGCCATCAGCATCACCAGCCGGTCCAGACCGAAGGCGAGTCCACCGTGCGGAGGGGCGCCGTACCTGAGCGCCTCCAGCAGGAATCCGAAGTCCCTCTCCATCTGGTGATCCTCATGGCCGAGAATTCCGAGTATCTTTCTCTGCAGGTCGGGTTTGTGGATTCGTAGACCGCCGCTGGCGATCTCTACCCCGTTCAACACCAGATCATACAAGCTGCCGCGTACCCGGAGCGGTTCCTCGTCGATGTAACCGATCGTCTCTTCAATGGGAAGTGTGAACGGATGATGCTCAGCGACGATCTCTCCGGTATCGCTGTCGAGCTTGAACATGGGAAAATCTGTCACCCAGAGAAAGCTCCAGCCTTCCCCGACGAGATCGAGCTGCTCCGCCAGCCGGGGCCTGAGTGCGCCGAGCACAGCCTCTGCTGTCTCGATCGCATCGGCGATGAAGAAGATAATGTCACCATCTACGGCGGCGGTTGCTTCCAGAACGCTGGAGATCTCGTCCGGTGAAAGAAACTTGGCGATCGGCGACTGGACTTCCAGTTTTTCGCGAACTATCAGGTACGCCAGGCCCTTGGCTCCAAGGGATATTGCAAATTCAGTCAGTTCATCGATCTCCCGGCGTGAGAACCTGGACGCGCCGGGCGCCCTGATCGCCCTGACGGTTCCACCGCCGGACAGCGCCCTTTCAAAGACGCCAAATTCTGAAGCCCGGAAGATATCCGATGTGTCGACGATCTGAAGGTCGTACCGCAGGTCGGGTTTGTCGGAACCGTACTTGAGAAGAGCTTCATCGTGAGTCATGAGAGGAAACGGTTTTGCCAGCTCGACATCCATGGTCTTCATAAAGAGATCATCCATCAGATCCTCCAGCAAACCCATGATCCCGGTTTCGGTCATGAATGACATCTCCATATCGACCTGTGTGTGTTCCGGCTGGCGATCGGCCCTGAGGTCCTCGTCGCGGAAAGCGTGCGCGAACTGGTAATAGCGGTCCAGCCCCGACATCATCAGCAGCTGTTTGAAAAGCTGGGGCGACTGCGGCAGGGCGTAGAATTTTTTCGGTTGCAGCCGGCAGGGCACCAAAAAATCACGGGCGCCTTCGGGCGTGCTCTTTGTAAGGACGGGCGTTTCCACTTCGGTGAACCCGTTATTGTCGAGAAAGTGGCGGACCGTTCTCGAAACCTTGTGGCGGAGGATGAGATTGTCACGCATCTCCTCACGCCTGAGGTCGATATAGCGATACTTGAGCCGCAGGTTCTCATCGACGTCCCCCTGCTCCTCGACGCTGAACGGGGGCGTCTCGGACCGGTTGAGAATCTCGACGCTGGTGACGTTGACTTCGACTTCTCCCGTAGGCAGGTCCGGATTCACCGTCTCCGATGGACGCGGAGCCACCTTCCCTTTGACTTCAAGCACATCCTCAGGACGTAACGAGTGGCCCGTGGTATGAACCTCTCCGGAGCGCTCAGGGTCGAAGACAATCTGCACGAGCCCGCTGACATCACGCAGGTCGATAAAGATAAGTCCGCCGTGGTCGCGACGCCGGTGAACCCAGCCGCAAACGGTCACACTGCTGTCTATGTTGTCCCTGGTTAATTTTCCGCAATAGTCGGTGCGCATGATTCCTGTTCCGTTGTTGGTGCTGGATTGGGCTGATTTTTTCCGCTCCACTAAAGCGTCTTCGACAAGACGTTCCGCGGAAAAAATACGACTGCGCCCCACGCGTTACCGCATACCTTAATTTTCTAGAGCCGCGCCATCAAATAATCTTCCAGACCATCCAGTTTAATGGATTCCTGCTCGCTGGTATCCATATTGCGTACTGTAACAGCCCCCGACGCCATCTCATCCTCACCGATAATAACAGCAAACCGCGCCCCAAGCCGGGCCGCCTGCTTCATCTGTCCCTTGGCGCTGCGGCCGGCATAATCGGTATCCGCCTTAATCCCCAAGCCTCTCAGTTTGTGCAGCTGCTCGACAACCACCGAACGCGCACGTTCATCAAGCACCATGAAAAAGACATCGATGCCCTGTACCGGCGGATTGTCGCCGGCCGACTCGAGTGCCAGGACGATTCGCTCCATGCCGGTGCCAAAACCGATCGCGGGCGTGGCGTGGCCGCCTATCTCCTCGACCAGACCGTCATAGCGGCCGCCGCCGCCAATGCCCTTCTGCGCACCCAGCCGGGCGCACTCGTACTCAAAAGTCGTGCGCGTATAGTAGTCAAAGCCACGCACAAGAGTTCCGTCTATCTGATACGTGCGGCCGAGCAGGCCGACGTATCCCCTGACGCCGTCGAAATGCTCCTGGCAGGGCGCGCATAGGCTGTCCACCAGCTTTGGAGCGTCATTCAGCAGGACTATGCATTTCTCATCCTTGCAATCGAAAACCCGCAGCGGATTCAGATTGGCCCGCTCCCGGCAGTCACCGCACAGCTCACCGCTGACGTGATCGAGAAACTCTTTCAGCCCGCTTATGTACACGGGCCTGCAATCCGGACATCCCATGCTGCTTAGCTTGAGCTCCACTTCGGGAACCGCCAGCGCCGCATACAGATCGGACAACATAATGATGAGCTCAGCGTCCAGCGATGATTCACCAGAACCTATCGCCTCGGCGCCCAGTTGGTAATGCTCGCGAAAGCGTCCCGCTTGAGGCCTCTCAAAACGAAACATGCGCTCGTAATACCACATCTTCACGGGCTGGGGAGACTTGTGCATCCCGTGCTGGATGTATGCCCTGACCACGGGAGCGGTTCCCTCGGGCTTCAGTGTCAGGCTGCGTCCGCCCTTGTCCTCGAATGTGTACATCTCTTTTCGTACGATGTCCGAGGAAGTACCCACGCCGCGCACGAAGAGTTCAGTATCCTCAAAAGTGGGTGTCGCTATCCTGCTGTAGCCTGCGGCTGAAAAAACGCGCCGGGCCTCATCGATCACTTTTTGCCGGAGCTGCTGCTGCCCGGGAAGAACGTCGTATGTACCCTTTGGCCCCTGCATGGTCACCAGCCCAGATCGGTCAGAAACGGGTTGTTCTCTTTTTCCTGCTCAAGCGTGGTCGTGTTACCGTGCCCCGGGTAGACCACCGTGTCAGAGGGGAACCTGAGCACAAGCTGTTTCACCGACGCAGCCAGGACCTCAAAAGAGCCACCGGGAAGATCGGTGCGCCCGATGGACCCGTGAAAGAGTAGATCGCCACAAAACAGGGAATCCGCCGCGTAATAGGTAAGTGACCCCGTCGAATGACCCGGAGTCGCGATAACATCCACTTCGATGCCTCCGATGATTTTTTTTTCGCCCCCGGACATCACTTCATCGACCTTGCACGCCTTGAAGGTCGGCATTCCGGGGAAAAGCTGATATTTGTCAGGAGAGCCAAGCACTTCAGCCACCTCGCTGCTGCCATACACTCGCGCGCCCGCCTGCGTTGCGACCTCAGCCACCGCTCCGAGATGATCAGCATGCCCGTGGGTGATAAAAACGGCCTCCAGCCTGCAACCAGTGGCTTCGATCGCTCCCGTGATAATAGAGGGATCGCCTCCGGGATCGATCACAAAACAGGATCCAGAATCCTTGTCTGCAACAAGATAACAGTTGGCCCGAAGCGGACCCACAGGCCGTGTGATGATTCTGACGCCTATCTTCGTCTCCTTAAACTCGGTGCATGGACAGGGTAACGCTAGCAAATCCACCCTATCCGGGCAAATCGCATGGCCGGGACAGGAGGAACACCCTCTGGTCAGATCTTGCGGATCATGGGGCTCGCCGCGGCGAACAGAATCCAGATATACGGCATGATATCAGGAT
>JBBAAB010000066.1:0-7587 GCA_041658445.1 Thermoleophilia bacterium | reverse complement strand
GTTCAGCGTACCGTCGTTCTCGCGGGCGGGACCGACGAGGATCTCCTCGAGTGACGCCACCTGGTTGGTCTTCACGCGGGTGCCACGGGGCAATTGCGGATGGAAAGTGGCCATGCCCCAGTGATAACCGCGGCCGGGTGCTTCGTTGGCGCGGGAAAGGGGCGAGCCGATCATCACGGCGTCGGCGCCGCAGGCGACGGCCTTGCAGATGTCGCCGCCGGTGCGCATGCCGCCATCGGCGATGACGTTGACGTAGTTACCTGTATCGAGCAGATGCTGTATACGCGCAGCCGCAGCGTCGGCGATGGCCGTGGCCTGGGGAACTCCGATGCCGAGGACGCCGCGGGTGGTACAGGCGGCGCCTGGTCCGACGCCGACGAGGACACCGAACGCGCCGGTGCGCATCAGGTGAAGGGCGGTGGTATAGGAGGCGCAGCCGCCGACGATGACGGGAATCGGCACTTCTGCGATAAATTTCTTCAAGTTCAGCGGCTCGACGATGGAACTCACGTGCTCGGCGCTGACGACGGTGCCCTGGATGATCAGCACGTCGAGGCCGGCGTCAATAACGGTCTTGTAGTACTGGGTGACTTTCTGGGGAGTCAGCGAAGCGGCGGCAAGGACACCCTGGTCCTTGATCTCCTTGATCCGCTGCGCGATCAGTTCTTCCTTTACCGGTTCCTGGTAGATCTCCTGAAGCCCGGCTGTAGCGTGGACAGCCGGTAGCTTGGCTATCTTCTCCAATTGCTCGTTGGCGTTCTCGAAGCGGGTCTGGATGCCCTCGAGGTTGAGTACGGCCAGGCCGCCGATCCTGCCCATTTCGACGGCGAAATTCGCGTCAACGACACCATCCATGGCCGAGGCCAGGCAGGGGAGTTCCAGCTTGTGCTTGCCGATGGACCAGGTTATATCGACGTCCTCTACATCGCGGGTCCGGCGGCTGGGGACGATGGCGATGTCGTCCAGCCCGTAAGCTCTTCTGCCTTTTTTACCTCGTCCGATTTCGACTTCCATGAACCCTCCGGGGGAGCAAATTTATCTGGAAAACTACGCCCGCGGCCCATTTCGGAGCTTTAGGTTACGGGGGATGCTACACCCTGCAATTGCACTTTTCAACCCGAACGGCGAGCAATGTACCCGACTTCCGACCGGGGAGCGTGCAGACAGTCACGCACGGCATTCTTCCGGTCTTTAATGACGTCTTGGGTCAAACTGTGCCGGTCGCTTCTATAACCCGGAGACGCCCGAATTTGTAAGCCCCCCGGCAGTTGGATAAGATGTTTATACGCAATTTACGGAGGTTTTTGAGAATATGAGCGATTTGAAGATAGGAACAATGACAGTCAAGGCGGGGCTGGCCGAGATGCTTAAGGGCGGCGTCATCATGGATGTCACCGACGCCGAGCAGGCCAAGATCGCTGAAGAGGCCGGGGCCTGCGCCGTGATGGCGCTTGAGCGCGTCCCGTCCGATATCCGCGCCGACGGCGGCGTCGCCCGCATGTCGGACCCCGAGAAGATAAAGGAGATACAGGCCACTGTGACCATCCCGGTGATGGCCAAGGCGCGCATCGGCCATTTCGTCGAGGCGCAGATTCTGCAGGCGCTCGAGGTCGATTACATAGACGAGAGCGAAGTACTGACCCCCGCCGACGAGGCCAACCACATCAATAAATGGAAGTTCACCGTGCCGTTCGTCTGCGGTGCCATCAACCTGGGCGAGGCGCTCCGGCGTATCAGCGAGGGCGCGGCGATGATCCGCACCAAGGGCGAGGCCGGCACCGGCAACGTCGTCGAGGCGGTGCGCCACATGCGCACGATCACCAGCGAGATCAAGCAGCTCGAGGGTATGGACAAGGACGAGCTTTTCAAGGCCGCCAGGGAGCTCAGGGCCCCGATCGAGCTGGTCAAATGGGTGGCCGAGAACGGAAAACTGCCTGTGGTCAACTTCTCCGCCGGCGGACTGGCGACTCCCGCCGACGCCGCCCTGATGATGCAGCTGGGCGCCGAGGGCGTCTTCGTCGGCTCCGGTATCTTCAAAAGCGAGGATCCGGCCGGTCGCGGCAAGGCCATCGTCGAAGCGACTACTCATTACAAAGATCCCGAGGTGCTCGCGCGCGTCTCAGCCGGCCTGAAAAAAGCCATGATCGGCATGGAGATAAAAGAGATTCCCGAGGAAGACCTCCTGCAGCACCGTTAAACTCGGGGACACCATAAAGCTTAGGGACGCATAAAGCTCAGGGACGTACGTTTCCTATGTGTCCTATTTTATTTATTCCGTTATTCCCGTTATTCCGGGACACCTTACTGAACTCCCGGGTGCGTGGACGGGATAATGCCCGTAAATAGAGGTGGACTTTCGGGGCCGCTTTTTCATTTGTGGGATAATGGAATACGGAAATGAGCAGCTCACGTACTGAAAATCTCACCATCGGCGTCCTTGCTATGCAGGGCGCCTTTCGCGAACACGCCCAAGCGCTGGAAAACATCGGCGCCACGGTCCGCAAGATCCGCCGCCGCCGCGAGCTCGCCGGCCTCGATGCGCTTATAATCCCCGGCGGCGAGAGCACCACGATCGGTAAACTGATGGTGAGCTACCACCTGCTGGACGAGATCAAAGGCCTCGGCGCTGAAAGCCTGCCGATCTTCGGTACCTGCGCAGGCCTGGTCATGCTTGCCCGCGAGGTAGTGGAAGGAGACCAGCCGCTACTCGGCCTCATGGATATCACCGTGCGGCGCAACGCCTTCGGCCGCCAGGTGAAGAGCTTCGAGGCGCCGCTGGAGATTCCGGTGCTTGGCGTGGACCCGTTCCCCGGCATCTTCATCCGCGCACCGTGGATCGAATCTGCCGGTCCCGGTGTCGAGATCCTGGCCGAGCACGACGGTCATCCGATCGCCGCTCGGCAGGATAAAATGCTCGTCACCGCCTTCCACCCAGAGCTCACCGAAGACCTCCGTCTGCACCGGCTGTTTCTGGAGATGGTAAAGGCGCGCCCCTAAGCCGCTATTAAAAGGTTCTTCCGGGAAGAAAGAACCGGTTCCAGACAAACTTCGCGTTCCAGTTGATTTAAAAGGATAAACCAGAAGTAGTCGCATTTTGCGACCAATTCCCCCGTTGCCAATACTGGCAACTTCCGTCTGATTCATCTGTTATTATTCGCCATGCAGGCTATTAATCGTTGCGACAATCTTGAGGTCACAAATTGTGATCTCAAAGAAACAGCCATTAGCAGGTATTTAGCATCTTGAAATCACAATTTTTGATTTCAAGAAAGTGATTTTAAAGATTGTTTACCGTTCAAGGTCACAAATTGTGACCTTGAAGATCGGATGTTTTACAGGTTATTTACAACTTGAGGTCGCAGAATGTGACCTCAAGATTGCGTGAATGGTAAGAGTTTTTCGTTTGAGGTCGCAATTTGTGACCTCAAAGATTGTGTTAATTGCAGGCATATTGCTATTTGCGGTCGCAATTTGCGACCGCAAATCAAGATAGATAACTATTGTTATGTCGAGTGAAAGGGGAACACCATGATCAAACAAGTATCTATAATTCCAGTGGAACGTGTAGAAAATGCCATTCTGCTGATTCGTAAGCAAAAAGTAATTCTGGATGCAGATTTAGCTGCTCTTTATGGAACGACAACCAAAAGATTAAATGAGCAAATACGCCGTAATATCAACAGATTTCCCAGCGATTTTATGTTCCAACTTACAGGCAATGAATTCATGGAACTAAAAAACCAAATGGATGCGAAGGGGACGCTTGGCAAATGGGATATGAAAAGGTACCCTCCTTTTGCTTTTACCGAGCACGGCGCCATAATGGCTGCTGGTCTGATAAATACTCCAATTGCGATAGAGGTAAGCATATTCGTAGTGCGTGCTTTTGTTCGCCTTCGCCAGATCTTTGAAACGCACGAAGACATCGCCCGCAAAGTCGATGCCCTCGAAAAGAAATACGACGTCCAGTTCAGTGCTGTCTTCGACGCCATCCGCCAGTTGATGGAGCGTCCAAAGCCGAAGAAAAAGCAGGTCGGTTTCCACTGGGTTGAGGAATCCGGGGAACCGGCATCGTCTGGCAAGAAAGCACTGGTCAAGAAACAGGCCCCCGCCAGGAAGCGCGCTCCCGCAAAGAAAACAATAAAGAAAGGGGAATAAGTATTCGTTTCTTATCCCGCCAGATGATTGCCACCCCGCACTGTTGTAGTATTACTGCCAGCTGATCCCGGCAACATACATGGAGAGCAACGGATGGACTATCTGTTCCCGACTTCGGGCGTCGAAACTAATATCCTCATTCCGCCGCTGGTGGCGTTCCTCATCTCGTCATTCACTTCCATGAGCGGGGTTTCGGGAGCATTCCTTATCCTGCCATTCCAGATGAGCTACCTCAATTACACTAGCCCGTCGGTGAGCAGCACCAATTTCGTGTTCAATATCGTCGCCATCCCCAGCGGAGTCTATCGGTATATCAGGGACGGGCGCATGGCCTGGCCGCTGACCTGGGTGGTTATCGTGGGCACGCTTCCGGGCGTCTTCATCGGTTATTGGTTGCGCGTGCGTTTCCTGCCGGACCCCAAAACCTTCAAGCTGTTCGTCGGCTGCGTCCTGCTCTACATCGGCGGGCGGCTTCTGTTTGAGATGACCGGGCGGGCGGCTTCAGCAAAAGGAAAGTCGCTGGCGCTGGAGCGGAAGTTCCGGCAGCGGACACAGGAACTGAAGGAGCAGCAGAGAGCCCGGCTTGCTTCAGGCCTGCCGAAAGAAGCCGTGGTCAATACGGTATCGGTGAATCTCTCCCGTGTGACCTATGAATTCTGGGGCGAGCGGTTCTCGTTCAGCACGCCAGGGATGTTCGCCCTGGCCCTGGTCGTCGGCGTCATCGGCGGCACCTACGGCATCGGCGGCGGCGCCATCATCGCGCCGTTCTGCGTAGCTGTCTTCCGCCTGCCGGTATACACGGTTGCGGGAGCCGCGCTGATGGGCACCTTCATCACCTCCATCGCCGGCGTCACTTTCTACAGCCTCGTGCCCCTGAGCAACGGCGCCACTTCGGCGCCTGACTGGCGGCTGGGCATCCTCTTCGGCATTGGCGGGTTCGTTGGCATGTACGTCGGCGCCAGCTTCCAGAAGTTCGTCCCCCAGAAACTCCTCAAACTGATGATCGGGGCGATCATCGTCTTCCTGGCGGTAAGCTATATCGTGCAGTTCTTCCGGTAGGAACGAAACCAGGATCGGGTTGCCGTCTGATTTCATGTTTTTGGTCACAGATTGTGACCACGTGCGAGTGTCGTCGAACCTGACAACTTCCGTCCGGTCCCTCTGTTATTATGTGGCCACCTCATCCAGGATCAAAACTTGTGACCTTGAAGAAACGAATATTTTCAGGCATTTAACAACTTTACATCACAAATTGTGATTTCAGGATTGAGGCATGTCAGTTAATTGACAGCTTGAGTCGCAAATTGCGATCGCAAACAGGACAGCAAGAAAGGAATGCAAAAAATTTGAAACGTAAAATGAATGAAGAAAGCCAGGCATCAATAGGGTGAGCGAGCGCATCTTCATCAGCAGTGTGCAGAAGGAACTCGCCGCTGAACGGCGCGCCATGGCCGGCTACATTCGCGACGATCCACTCCTCCGTCGGTTCTTCGATGTCTTCCTGTTTGAGGAATTACCCGCCTCGGATCGCCACGTGGACGAAATATACCTTGACGAGGTCGATCGTAGCGCTATCTATATCGGTCTTTTTGGAGATGAATACGGGGCTGCAAATGACACCGGCATGTCACCCACTGAACAGGAGTTCGATAGGGCCACCATGAAGGGCATTACACGCCTGGTTTTCATCAAGGACGGTGACGACGCGAGCCGCAACCCCATGATGGCAGCATTAGTAAGAAGCGCGACCGGACAGCTGATACGACGCCGCTTCGGGTCGACTGGTGAGCTGCTCCGGCTCCTGCAAGGCAGTCTCGTGGACTACCTCGCGAAACGGGGCGACGTACAGGGTGGGCCTTTCGAAGAAAAGCCATGCCCCGGTGCGACCATGGAAGACATAGATAAGGACACGGTCGCACGCTTTGTGCGTCGCGCCCGGAGCGAACGTCAGTTCCCGCTTTCCGAACAAGCGCCAGTGGCCGACGTGCTGACCCATCTGAACCTGCTTTGTGAGGAACAGCCATCGATCGCGGCGATGCTGCTCTTTGGCCGTGACCCCCAGCGGTTCATACCTGCCGCTGAATTGCGCTGTATGCATTTCCATGGTACCGAGATCCAGCGGCCAGCCCCGTCCTATCAGATCTTCAAAGGGAATCTCTTCGATCAGGTGGACCGTGGCGCGGACTTTGCACTTTCGGTTCTCAACCGTCGTGTCGGTAAACGGGACATCGGCGCGCAGGCGCCGGTATCGTATGAAATCCCGCCGGATGCCGTGCGAGAGGCGATCGTCAACGCCGTGGCTCATCGGGATTACACCTCGGCGGCGGCAGTGCAGGTCTCCGTCTTCGTTGACCGCGTGGAAGTATGGAACCCAGGCGCGTTACCTCCTGAACTTACACCGGCCCGGTTGCGGGAGCCCCACGGTTCCGTGGCTCGCAATCCCCGGGTTTGCGAGGCGCTCTTCCTGACGGGATACATCGAGAAATATGGTACCGGGACCCTGATGATGATCCGCGAGAGTATTGAAAACGGGCTGCCTGAACCGGACTTTGAACAGCGCGGCGGAGAGTTCGTCGTCACTGCCTGGCGCGACTGGCTGACGGATATTGCTATTTCAGCGCTCGCATTGAGCGAGCGGCAGAAAGAGGCCGTGCGGCACGTTAAGACGAATGGCCGGATCACAAACGCACAATACAGGACCCTTACCGGCCTTTCGCCGAAAACCGCCGCACGAGATCTGAATGATCTTGTCTTAAAAGGGGTTTTTCTGCGTGTCGGAGAGCGTCGGGGCAGCTCTTACATTCTAGCGCCAAAATCGGACACGAAACGGACAAATGGGACAAAGTCATGATTAAAGATATGAGACATTAATGGGACATATGGGTCGAGCGGTCCTGTCGAAACCGGCAAAACCCAAGTCCATCCGCCGCCGGTGATATAATCGCCGCATGTCAACCGCTAACGCCAAACTCAATCTAGCCCGCGCGAAGATCGCCAACCTCGTCGAGCTCTTCCGCGCCAACGAGGCTGCCTACAAAAACCCTGCCTACAACGAGACCCAGACCCGCCGCGAGTTCATCGACCCGTTTTTCAAAGCCCTCGGCTGGGACGTGGATAACGAGCGCGGCTATGCGCCCGCCTACAAGGACGTAATCCACGAGGACGCCATCAAGGTGGGAGGCATGACCAAGGCCCCCGATTATTGCTTCCGCATCGGCGGCCAGCGCAAGTTTTTCGTCGAGGCCAAGAAGCCGTCGGTGGACATGAAGAGCGACCCCGATCCTTACTATCAGCTGCGCCGCTACGCTTACAGCGCCAAGCTGCCCCTTTCGATCGTCACTGATTTCCAGGAACTCGCCATCGTCGACTGCCGCGCCAAGCCGTCGCCGAAGGACAAGGCCAGCACCGGACGCATCCGCTACTGGCATT
>JBBAAB010000065.1:0-7697 GCA_041658445.1 Thermoleophilia bacterium | reverse complement strand
GAAACAGCGGGATATACTTCTGCGAGACCTTATGCAGAAACGGCAGCTTCTGGACGAACGATGTCCTCACATCCCACCCGAGCATCGCATCGGGCAAGTTGCGACTTGATAGAAAAGTGGTATACACAGGCGAACCCGGGTATATTTCGAGCAAAGCCTCCACCACGCGCTCCGAACCACCCAGCGTCGTCAACCATTCATGTGATATGGCTACCCGCATCATTGAACCTCTGTTATCATTGACATATACTTTTTACAGCAATCTTTCTTTTATCAGACATGAAACCCTCTATCCAGCCCGTTCCCGAACCCAAGCGCCGCGTTCTGCCAGAAGCTACACAAAGGCAACAGGACGAGGCCATCCTCAAGTCCCTCTGTTACGCCGACATCTTCGATTTCGCGCTTACCCTGGAAGAGGTCGTCCGCTACGCCCAGGGAGTCGAGATCACTATCGACGAGGCGACCGACAGGCTGAACGCCGATGGGAGCCTCTCCGGTATCGTCAGAAAGAAAGGCGACCTCTACCATCTTGAAGGCCGGGACGAGAACTGCCAGCGGCGACTGGACCGCGAGGCCGAGTCCAGACAACAACTGGAAATCGCTTTGCGCCGTCTTGTGCCCTTGCAGGGCATCCCCTTCCTCAGGGCGGGAGCCATAACCGGAGCCTTGGCCGCGCTCAATTCTCCCGCCGGAGATGACATCGATCTGCTCATTATCAGCGCGCCCGGACGAACCTGGACAACTTACTTCTTCCTGCGCCTGTGGCGCCGTTTCGGGCACAACCCCGATATATGCTTCAATGTCTTCGTCTCAGAGGCGGACCTGGTATTCAAGAATCCCAACCTTTTCTACGCCCGGGAGATCCTTGGTGCACTGCCGGTCTTCAATGACGGCGCGTTTGACAGCTTCAAGGAAGCAAACCCCTGGATCCATGACTTTTTCCCCTCGTTCATCCCGGATCCCGAAAGGCAAAATTATCGCATTCCCATCAGCCCCCTCTGGAGGAGGAGACAGCGCCAGCTCCAGACGCTCCTTACGGGCCCGCTAGGCGATCTGCTCGAACTTGTAGTACGCAAGGCGCAATACAAGAACCTGACAAGGTCGACTCCCGACGCCGCCATGAGGATGCGCCGTAACCGCATCAAGCTCCACAAACGCGACAACCGCTCGCCGATCATTGACAAGTTCAACCAGCGACTGGATTTCTGGCTGAACAAATACCGCGAGCTTTCAGACGAAAAACCGGTCAAATCTGTGTGATTCCTAGGCGTCCCTGTCTATAAATGCAAAAACCGTCTTCAGTAGAATCTTTATATCCAGCCAGGGACTCCAGTTCTCAATGTAGTAAACGTCGTGCTCCACGCGCTCAGCGATATCCGTGTCGCCCCTGAGCCCGTTTATCTGTGCCCAGCCGGTCAGCCCCGGCCGCACCCGATGCCGGCTGCAATAAGCGGGTATCTCCTCTTCGAACTTGACCACGTGCTCCGGCCGTTCCGGACGTGGCCCCACGAGGCTCATCTCACCCTTGATAACATTGATCAGCTGTGGCAGCTCATCGATACCCAGCGGCCTTATAATCCTTCCTGCCCTCGTACGACGCTCGTCTCCTGGAGTCGACCAGCCGGCCTCTCCGTTTTCGGCGTCCTTCTTCATCGAGCGGAACTTAAGCATTTCAAAAGGCTTGTCGTTTTTGCCCAGACGCGTCTGCCGGTAAAGCACCGTTCCCCGGGAATCGATTTTGATGACGACCGCGACCATGAGCAGCAAAGGGGCCAGTACAATGAGGGTGACAAGCGAGAAAACCACATCCATGGTGCGCTTCACGAGGCCCTGAAGACCCTTGATGCTGCCGCGCTTTAGGCCCACTACCGGCAGCCCACGGATATGCTCCACGCCGACCCTGTCAGAAAAGACTTCATAGAGCCGCGGCACCACTGTAAACTCTACCCCGTATGGGCGGCAGCGCTCCATGAGTTCCACAGTCCTGGTGTGGTTGTCACGGGAAAAGGCAACAACCATGTGCTGGATATGATAGCGCTCGATAACCTCTTCAAGCTTTTGGTAATCGTCGAATACCGGGAAAGAACCACTGTCGGTCACTCTCCTGGATGGCTTCTCGTCGAGGAAACCCACCAGCCTTAAACCAAGCGCCGGATTCCTGATGAGTTTGCCGGCGCAGGATATGCCCACGGCACCGGCGCCCAGAACCAGCGTATTCTTGACGTACCAGCCATGACGCCTCCCCCATTTCTGCAGCTGGTATACCAGGAAGCGCATGATCGAAACGGTAACGATCACGCATATCCAGGAGAGCACGATGACGTTGCGGGAATAATGTCCCGGCGGGAACACGAGGATAGTACCGACCAGCACGATCATCGAAGCCAGGGTCGCGGCGGAGACTATGTTGGGCAATACCTCCAGAAGGCTGAGATTGAGCCTGAATCTGTAGAGGCCGTAAAGCTTGAACAGTAACCAGTAGAGAGGCAGGATGACCAGGCTGACCGCCATGTAGAAGTTGATGTTGGGCGTTGCCTCGCCGACATCCACGTACCAGATTCCCAACTGGAAGTAGACGGCGAAAGCCAACCGGAATCCGACAATAATCCCAAGCAGGTCGCCGAGAATCAGGGTCAATTGGGAAATCTGGTGAGAAGTGAAGAATTTTTTAGCTTTTACATACAAGAATCTGTCCCGGTTATATTTTAGTCGTTTTTGCTGGCAGTTTCATAAAAAAATATCCCCTTGCGGCCAATGCTTTGTCGGTATCAGGCCGGCGGTGCTAAAATCAGGCGCATGATTCACATCGGAATAAACGGTCGCTCCATGTTCAGGCAGCTTACCGGCGTGCAGCATTATGCGCGGGAAGTCACGCGCGAGCTCTGCGCACTCGACGCCCCTGACGTCAACTTTACCGTATTCTCAGGCCGTGAAGGGCGAGGCGGCTCCGAACCCGGCCTGCCGCTGAAAACAAGCTTTATCCCTGCCGGCGGTCCCATCAAGGGATTGATGTGGGAACAGACACTGCTGAAGCGCATGGTTAAAAAATCCGGTGTTGATGTTCTCTTCAACCCGGCCAACGTGGCGCCGTTATATCCTCCGGTCTCAAGCGTAGTTACAATCCACGACCTGGCTTTCCTGCTTTTTCCCGAATATTTTTCGCGCAGCTTCGGCGCCTACTATCGCGCCATGATACCCCGCATCGCGTCACAGGCGTCAATGGTGATAACCGACTCCGAGAGCACCCGGTCCGATCTCGAGTCCCGCCTGGGAGTACCCGGGAGCAAGATTGCGGTCATCCCCCTGGGAGTTTCACCTGACTTCCGGCGCCATATCAATAAAAGCGAACTGGAGGAAGTACGCAAGCGTCACAATCTGCCCCGAAAGTTCTTCCTGTCCATATCCAGCCTCGAACCACGCAAGAATCTGAAGGGGCTTGTTGACGCCTATAGCCTCTTGCCGGAGGACACCCTGGCCGAGCAAGGCCTGGTTCTGGTAGGCGCAGGTAACCGCGTTTACGCTGATCCTGGATTGTCGGGGAGCCTTTCACGGTTAGACAGGGGGTCAGTGATGACTCCAGGCTATATGCCGTCTGAAGACCTGCCTGCCGTTTACCGACTTTCGACCGCGCTCGTCTTCCCGTCCCTGTACGAAGGCTTCGGTCTGCCGGTCCTTGAGGCTATGGCGGCTTCTACACCTGTGATCACATCGAACCGGTCCTCCCTGCCCGAGGTTGCGGGTCATGCCGCCGTTCTGATCGACCCTGAAAGCCGTGAAGAACTGGCTGCCGCCATGGAGCTGGTCGCCAACGATTCCGGCACCAGAAACCTGCTTATCGAACGGGGAAAAAAGAGAGCGGCGCTGTTCAGCTGGAAGAAGACGGCACAGCAGACTCTCGAAGTTCTGAGGGCCGCGGCTTATTGATCCGGACGTGCCCTCTGGCATATCCATGAAGTCAGCCCCAGGTATGCGAAGAAAAGGAACGCGATCCCCGTCTGCCAGAGGAAGTAATCCAGCATGCCATGGACGACATAAGCCACAGTCGCAACAATCAGGGCCAGGGAAACATAACGATCGAATGGTTCCAGTGAGTGGTTCATGATCAGCCTAAACTGCAGCAGCAGGGCGGATGCAAGCAGGAAAACCATGGCCGCCAGACCTACAACCCCCGTGTCCGTCAGGGCCTGAATAAAAATGTTATGGGTCTCGAGCCGCGAATCGGGCGGTAGCTCCGGTGCGGATTCAATGTAACGGTGGCGGAACTGGTCCGGACCTACTCCCAGCACCTTGTTGGTCTTCCAGGTTTTGAACGCCGCCTTCCAGAGCGGGCTCCTTGTTGCCTGGACCTGGGCGGGCTCAGCCGCCAGATATTCTTCGGCGGTCTCCGGAATCTGATAGCGCTCGCCTCCACCCTCATCGAACTTCAAAGGCACAATCACAGGCGTTACCATGGCACCTGAAAAATGGCTTACATGGGACTGGACGAGATCGAATACAATCACATATCGTCCCGGTTGCGACGGTGTCATGAAATCAATTACCATACTACTTTCGCCCCCGGGAGGGATATCTTCAGACAGGTAACGTTGAAAGTAATCAACGTCTAACACCAATTCTTTTCCGGGATATCTTACCCAGAGATATGAGAGAAATACATTGTCATCTCCCTGGCTCTTCCACATATTCGAACCTATGTTCCTGACAAAAATAGTGGCGGTATACTGCCTGTCAAGCTCCAGCTTCTCCGGGAATTTAACCAGAGCATAATCAGCGTCGTAATACTTCTCCTGCTCTGTCAGCTCCAGCCGCGTCGACATTCTTTCGCTCATCACTGATGAAACCCCAGTGATGACGACCATCATCACCGTGCCGGCCAGAAACAGGATCCACACCCTCCTGCCATAACCGAGAATAGCGGCCGCCGCCGCTCCAAACAGCATGGACAGGGGCATGGCCACCAAAGCACTGCGGGTAAAGGTAAACACCTGGACCGTAATAATGACGATCAGGACAACGAACACCACCGTGAACAGCAAACGCCTTCGCCTGTCGTTCTTCGCCATGCCAATCATCCAGACAGCCAGAGCGATAGCCATTGGGGTCGTGAGCTCCAGGTACATCGATAATACCGTCGGAAACGGAAGCGTCGATGTCACCCTCACATTGAAGAAAGTGCCGAAAGTTGAAATTCCCTCCTGGAACGGAGACAGCAGCCAGGGCCAGTCTTTATAAGGAACGAAGTTCTCCATAAAACCGATCAGCACGACCAGGAGCAGGGCAACCGTCATCGCTCTAGCGATCACAAGGTGTGATTTCATCCGTTGCGGCAAACGCGATACACAAAAATAGACTAGAGTCGCATAGGTCATCCTCAATGAGAATTTAAATGCGCTTGGCCTGTCTTCAGCCGCCAGTGAAGAGAGGAACTGGCTGGCCAGGAAAAGGAGTACTGCCAGGTCAAGCGGCCTCCGGCGAATGAATGAAGCCACTCCGTCATATCGAGCCCAGATGACCGCCGATACGAAAAACAGGAGCGCGGCTATTTCCGAAGTCGTGAAGCCAACCGGCCCCAGGGAAATAACCGGTGCCCTCACCTCAAACGCGGTGAAAAAAACCGCTACGGCCGCACCGGCAAGGAACAGCCTGGCTCTGCTTTCTGACTTATTATCCTGCACGAGCAGCCATGCGGAGAATCTCGAGAGTCTTTTCCGCAGTCTTCTTCCAGCTGAACTGAGACGCGCGTTTCAAGCCCCTTGCCCTGAGATCAGCCGCCAGGTCCGCATCGCCCAGCACCTTCTCCATGGATATGGCAAGCTCATCGACGTCAAGCGGATTGACATAAAGACCGGCGTCGCCGACCACTTCGGGGAGCGAAGAGCTTTTTGAAACAATTACCGGCGTCCCGGAAGCCATCGCTTCCAGAGGTGGCAAACCGAAACCTTCATATAGAGAAGGATAAACAAAGAGCTCGGCTTGTCGGTAAATAGACGGCAGATCCCGGTCCCTGACATAACCTGTGATGTGAACCCTCCCCAAAAGATCCAGGCGTTCCAGCTCATCAAAAATAGCCTGCGCCATCCAGCCTCGGCGACCGGCCAGCACCAGGTGAACATCAGACCTGGTTTTGGCAAGTTTGTCAAAGCTCCTGATCAGGTTGATTAGATTCTTGCGCGGCTCGAGCGTTCCCACGTAAAGGATGAAAGGCCTGACGATCCCATAATTGCCGATTGCCTCCACGTCCTGCTCCTGCGGATCCGGATTAAACTCGTCGGGAGCCCCCAGAGGAATCACCGACACCTTGTTGCTCGGTATGCTCATCATGCGCACGAGGTCAAGTTTTGTATTGCTGGAATCAGCGATGATATGTTTGCTGCGGTGCGTGGACATCGGTACCAGGCTGCGGGCCCAGACCACATTCCTCAACGAATGGGTCCGTGGAAACAGCCAGACGGAAAGGTCGTGAATGGTAAGTACAACCGGACAGGTCGCTGCTACCGAGATCACAAAATTCGTAAAGAAACAGACATTGATGCGATGCCGCCTCAGAAGCACCGGCAGTATGAACTGGCGCCATGGCTCCTGATACCGGAAAGGGCTGTGGACCACGGTGACGTTTGGCCTGGCATGACACTCCTTTTCAAAACCCGTCTCCCGGTTGCTGAATAAATATAGCTCCTCACCGGGTTTTAGCTGGTTCATCATCTCCTGAACGACTCGGTACGTATACCAGTCCACACCACTCTTGGTGAACTGAATAACTGAGAGGTCTATTCCAATCCGCATGTCTTGTTTAATATTTTGGTGTCGGTAAATGGTAGCCATGCTGTAATTTGGCTTTCCTGTCTGCTGCGTTATTGCAGGGTAATCGGCGATGTGCCGGATTTGACCGCCTTTCCGTATTCTAGCTTTCCGGAAAAGCGAATTCCACTATGGGCAGATGATATGCCCCGGCTGCGTGGACACGATATTACCTGCCCGAAAGAAAATCCCTGATCATGGCCTGGCTGGCGCTCTCGTCCAGCACAACGTAAGAACCGCCATCGATGTTGCCGCCGTCGCCGACCAGGACATATTTCCGATTACTGTCAGCCGGCGTACGGAATTTGATCCATCCCAGCTCGATTAGCTCGTTGGTGGAAAGATCAGTGGTTATGTTTTCGACGATACCCGGGGCCAAGAGTGGCATTTTTGCCATATTCACGGGGCTTGTCATCTTCTTCTGCAGGGCCTCCATGAATAGCTGCTGCCTGCCCATTCGCTGAAAGTCATCGTCAGAATAACGCACGCGCACGAAAGTCAGAGCCCGCTCCCCCGACATTCTCTGGGGCCCTGCATCGAAATGGACCTGGGTCCATGCCAATCCCTGGGGATACTGGGAATCTATCGTCTTGGGCACATTGATGTCGACACCTCCAAGACTGTCCACTATTCCCGGAAAACCGTTGAAGTCCAACTCCACATAATGATGAATAGGTACCCCTGTCAATTCCTCCACCGCCTGGATCTGTAACGCGGGACCGCCGTAGGCATAAGCGGAGTTGATCTTGCCTTCACCAAAACCGGGAATGTCTGCCAGGGTATCCCTCGGGATAGAAAGCTGCGCGATCGATTTTTTTTGCCCATCAACGCGCATGATGAGAATCGTATCGGCGCGAGCGATGTCACCCGGTCTCTTGTCGCTTCCCAAAAAGAGGATG
>JBBAAB010000064.1:0-7821 GCA_041658445.1 Thermoleophilia bacterium | reverse complement strand
GGCTCAGGTTCATCGAGCTGTTGACCCGGGCACTGAGCAGCATGAAGCGAGGCAGCGACCCCAGGCTACAGCTGGAACTCGCCTTCATAATCATGACCGCACCCCAGGTCGACATGTCAACCAAGTCGCTGCTGGATCGCATCGAGCGGCTCGAAGCAGGTCTGCCGGTGGGAGGAAAAAGGCGCATGGCTCCGACTGTCGCGCCGGTTGAGCCCGTGGCGAAACCTGATAAGCCTGGAGAAGAAGATAGCGCGCCGGATGTGAGTTCGACTGAACCGGCCGGAGTGCCGGAAGAGCCTTCAGCCGCCAGTATCGATCTCTCCCTGGACAAGATCACACGGGCGTGGAGCGTCATACTCAACCAGGTCAAGAAAAAGAAGATTCCCCTGTACTCATTGCTGCATGAGTCCAGGCCGGTGGAGCTTGACGACAGGCTCCTGGTGATAGGATTTCCTCCCGGGGCCGAGTTTCATAAAACCCAGACTGAAAAACCGCAGTATGCCGCCATCATCAACGAGGTTCTCAAGGAATTGACCGGCGCGGATCTTAAAATCAAGTGTGTGGTGGCCGAGGGCGTGCAGCCCCAGGCGCGTGAACGGAAAGGCCCCAGCGCCGATGAGGTCATCGCCATGATCAAGGATGAGCTGGGGGCGGAGGAGATATAGCAGCCGGCGTGAGGCGGGCCAGGGTGTTCCCGGCTTCACCGAAGATTTCGACAGACGTTTCGGCGGGAACACCCTGGCCCGCCCGGAAAGGAGAAAATTCATGCAGAACATGAACAAGATGATGAAGCAGGTGCAGGAGATGCAGAAGCAGATGGCCAAGGCCCAGGAGGAGCTGGCCAAGGAGGAAGTCGAGGCCAGCGCTGGTGGCGGCATGGTAACGGTCAAGGTGAGCGGTGACCTCAACATCATCAGCATCAAGATCGAGCCGGCCGCGGTAGACCCGGATGACGTCGAGATGCTGGAAGACATGGTTCTCGCCGCGACCAATGAAGCCCTGCGCTCGGCCCAGGAGCTGGCGGCCGGCAAGATGGGCGGGCTCACCGGCGGGCTGAACATACCGGGGCTGATGTAACAACCTTTGTTTCCCGTCCCCGTCGAACAACTTATCACCGAACTTTCGAAGCTGCCGGGCATCGGGCGGCGCTCGGCGCAGCGCATAACCTTCTTCTTGCTCAGGCAGAAACGTGATGACGCGATAGCGCTGGCGCAGGCGATAACAGACTTAAAGGACAAGATCCACTTTTGCGCGCAATGCTTCAACTTCACTGACGAGGAGCTTTGCGGTTTCTGCCGCGACGCGCGCCGCGACGCCTCACTCATCTGTGTTGTCGAGGAGCCCAGCGATATAATTCCCATCGAAAAAGGCGGCGAGTACCGCGGCCTCTATCATGTGCTGGGTGGCGCGCTCTCACCCCTGGATGGCGTCGATCCCGAACACCTGAAAATCAGGGAGCTGGTTCAGCGCGTCGATGCCGGCGGCGTCACCGAGGTCATCCTCGCCACCAACCCCAACACTACCGGTGAATCAACCTCGATGTATGTCGCCGACCTGCTGCGCGACAAAGTCCGCGTTACCCGCCTGGCCAGCGGCCTGCCCGTGGGCGCCGACCTCGAGTACGCCGACGAGGCCACGGTCAGCCGCGCGATGCTGGGGCGGCGCGAGATTTAGATGAAGCACCCGGGATGTTCCGTTAGCGCCGTGATTTTTTTGCCAAACGTGGAGGAATGTAAGTGAAACGATTCTGGTTCAACCTGGCATGGTACGTGTTGGCTGTCGTGGTCGTCGACATGCTCCCCATTCTTTTCTTCTTCCTGATGCACAGGTTTGACATGCTGGGAAGTCTGGCGCCGCAGGTCATCGCGACGTTGCTGTTTATCGTTCTCATTGGAGGTCAGGCTTTATTCCACCTGCATTTTCTGAACCGGATCGACCCCTCGCGCGCCGACAAAAATATATGGACGATGATCGCGGTCAGCGTCCTGGTATTCGTCACATACTGGCTCATCATAATCGGCATGATCGTATGGGCGGTCAACGCGCTCAAACAGACCTAGGGCCGGGCTTTTTCCGCTCAGCTGGCTGGGCGCGGAGTCATTTGGATAAAGGTTAAGGCAACAGGTAAAACCATCCGTTCCCCGCTTGCCGTTTCCCCAGCTTTCCTTCGGACGCCAGCCGGTCGAGCCGCTCGCGCGCTTCGCTCATCTTCAGGGAGAAGACCTCGGCGGCTTCGCGGGGCGCGACCTTGCCGTATTTGTGGACGAATGCGGTTATTTCCTCATCAGACGATGAGATCTCCCGCTGGCTTAAGTGGTCGCCCGCGAGCCGTCCGAAAAGCTCAACGAAACGGGAAAAGGGCTGGAAGCCGAAGAACATGAATTCGTCGCCTTCCCGGTTGCGGATAAGAAACGACGGGTATCCGGTGACGTCCTTATCGCGGCATTCGGCGTGGTCGCGCATGAAGGCCGCTTCGGCGGCGCCGGATTCGATATCACGGATGAGCTGCTCCGGGTCGAGGCCGGTTTCCGCGGCCAGCTGTGCCTGCACCTCCCGCCGGTGGATGAACATGTGCTCCGCGGCCGCCGCTTCACGCAGGTGCCGCAGGTACCGGTTCGCCTTTTCCTCATCCTGTATCTGCGCGGCTTTGTAAGCTATATTCGCCGGCCAGGTTGACGTAAACTCATCTTTCATGTCCAGCCAAACTCTTGCGTCCACCGGCATGCCGTGGCGCTGGGAGGCTTCTTCCCAATGTTTGGCCACCTGGGCTGCCATTTCCGGTCCGCCGATATGGTTGAGTGGATCCTGGAAGGCGGCCGCGTCTTCCACAAGTCCGCCCATGACGAAACCGAAACGCACCTGGTCGCCGTAGGTCTCTTCGATATGACGCATGACGGGTTCAGATCCCCAGCACCAGGTGCAGTATGGGTCGGTGTACTGGATTATCTCGATTATGTATTTCTCTCTATTTGACATGCATGTCTCCCAAACGGTTGAATAAAAGACCCGGCGCGTGTGCGTGCATCGAAATCAACGGGATTTGACAGGTAAATGATTCCCTTTATTTGTGGCAGCCAATCATTCGGGAAACCGGCCACGCACACCCGGATTTATGCCGGTCAAACCACCTCGAACGGCCGCATCATCTCGTTGTCCTCATGCTCGAGGATATGGCAGTGGTAGACGTAGCGCGCGGGCCGCGGCGTGTCCACCGGCAGGTCGAACCTGGCTATGACGCGCAGGACTTCGCCCGGGTTGGCTCTGGCAGTATCTTTCCAGCCCGCCTCCCACGGCTCGGGCGGCACTGGCGCGCCCCTGTGATAATCCGAAAGAACGGGTCTGGTGCCGCCGCCTGTCCGCCACGCATCCCACTGCGTCCAGTAACCTTCGGTGTCGAGCAGCTGCCGGTCCAGAATCCGGAACTGGACCAGGTGTATATGTATGGGGTGGGTCGAGAGGGTGGCGTTGATAAACTGCCATATTTCTGTGGAACCCGCCGCCGGTTGTTCCTCCACCGGGTCGCTGTAATGCTTGCCGTTTAGCAGTAATTCCGTTACAGATGACATCACGCCGCCCATTTGATGTCCGCCCATTCCGGACATGACGGCTGCGGGATCCGAATTTTCAATGAGGACTATTTCCCGCCGGGGCGCGCCCGGGGTTGGAGTCAGGTCATTGATTGCCGGAAGTTTGAGCTGTCCCGCGGCCGTCGAGTCATCCTCCCCGTTCAGCGGCCGGTTCACCCTGAATTGCATGATCTGGCCGATGACATTCGAGCCGCCATCAGGAAAGGGTGCCGGCGCGTCATTTTTCAGGGTGAGCACGTCCCCCATGGCAACGCTGGAGAAATCAACTATCAGATCCGCGCGCTCCCCTGGCGCGAGCAGCAGCCTTGTTGTCGCGGCCGCACCCGGCAGCAGGCCGCCATCGTTTCCGATGACCTGGAAGGAAACCGGCCCTGAGCCGCTCTCCAGCCACAGGTTATAGAACCTCGACTGCGAGCCGTTCAGCAGACGAAAACGGTAACGTCTTGGTTCGACATCCAGGAACGGGTAAGCCCTCCCGTTCACGACCGGTATCTCCCCGAAAAATTCCATGCTCCAGACTGGATGGATAGACGTCATGCCCATGGCAGGGTAGAAAAGGGAGCCATCGGGATTCATGGTCCTGTCCTGGATGACCAGGGGAATCTCATAATCGCCCGCCGGGAGGTTTAGGCCTTCCTCCACCTCATCCCGGACGATGTATAAACCAGCGAGCCCCGCATAGACGTTCAGCCGCGTGATACCCATGGCGTGGTCATGGTACCAGAGCAGGCACGCCTGCTGGCCGTTGGGATAGATATAGTCGCCGGGGTTGAAGCCAGGCCCTCTTTCCGCGCCGCCCGGAGTCGACCAGGCTTCGGGCAGGCCGTCCGACTGCGGTGGCGTGTGCCCACCGTGAAGGTGGGTCACGGTACGAACTTCGGGATATTCCATTCCCTGGAAGATCGTCGGGTCAATCGACGCAGCCAGCAGGTGCACGCGCGGCAGATCATCGTTTATCCACTTGATCCTGACCGGCCTTCCCCTGCGGGCTTCGATGGTAGGCCCGGGGTAACTCTCGCCATAACCCCAGACCATGGCCGGAGCCAGCTGGCTGTGCAGTTGCTGCAGGAACTGTGAAACAGAAATCTCGTAATAATCGAAGCCCTCATACATCGATGCATCTGGTTTGAGCACCAATGGAACGGGGAGTGCGTCTATGAACTTGTCTATATCAGCGGGGAGTTTCCTGATGGTTGCGGGAGTCGTTCCGGCCGGGGTGGATGCCGTCTCCGTGTCGCCTCCACATCCCAGACTCAAGGGTAACGGCACGAGCAAACCGGCTCCTGCCATCGAGCTGAGTCTGAGAAACCTTCTTCTTGTCATCACGTAATCCAGGGTCCCTCCTTTTTTAGAGGCATATTACCGTGATTTCCCGTTCTGCTTTTTGCCGGGGCGCCTGGCAGCCACCATTCACTTTCTTTCACGGCTTTTTTCGGATTCTTTCCCGCATGAGCCTGTTTCAAACGAACCTGCTGATTAACAAACTATCTAATCGGGTAATTATATTGCCACCTGACCTGCAGGCCGCCGGACACAGCTCCCCGGCCGACGACGAAAGGAGCAAAATGCCAGTTTACGTAGCGCTCAGCACGCTCACGGAAGAGGGCAGCAAGACAATCAAGAAGAATGCGGCGCGCATCAAGGAAGTCAACAAGGATGTCGAGGCCATGGGCGTGAAGATCCTCGCGCAGTACGCGCTTCTGGGGCAGTACGACTTTATCAATATCCTCGAGGCGCCGGACAACGACACCATCGTCAGAATGTCGGTGGAGATCGGTTCCCGGGGCTCGGTGCAGCTGCAAACGATGCCGGCCGTGTCCATCGATCAGCTCATCGCCGACTTGAGCGGATAGGGAGACTATCATTGTACGCAACTGAGATCCTGAGGCAGGAGCACAAGGTTATCGAGCGTATTCTGCCGGTTCTGGAGGAGGCGGCCCGGCGGGTAGAGCATGGCCGAAGCCTTGACGCCGACATCTTTCCCAGTATCATCGATTTCATGAGGGTCTTCGCCGACAAATGTCATCACGCCAAGGAGGAGGCACAGCTTTTTCCCGTGCTGAAGGAGAGCGGGATCGACATAGAAGGCGGCCTGGTGGGCGCCCTTGTGGAGGAGCACAAGGAGGCAAGGGCGCTGGTCGGCAAGCTGGCCGAACATGTTGAAAAGATAGATGACGTTGAAGCGGCCGCCGAGATCGCGGCGATTACGCGCATATACGTCAGGCTGCTTCAGATGCACATCGAGAAGGAAGACGTGACCCTGGCGCCGCTGGTGGATCGTACGCTCAAGCCTGAACAGCAGATGTCCCTGGCGGTGATCTTCGAGGATGTGGAGGATGAAGAGCCCTGTAAGGGTTCTTATGACCGCTATCGCGAGCTTGTGTCGGAGCTTGAGGAGCGGCTGGAGGTCGCCTAGGCCGCGGTCTATAAAACTCCCAGTCTGGTAGAATATTCCGCGTGAGTCCACGCAAGAAAAAAATCCTGAAAAAGAGCTATGACGCCGTCATCGTCGGCGCCGGTCCGGCCGGCATTTTCGCCGCGCTCGAACTCGTGCGACAGAATGACTGGGACGTGCTGCTCGTCGAGAAGGGCTTCGACATGGAGAAGCGCAAGTGCCCGGCGCGTGGTGAGCATCCGGTCGGATGTGAGATCGGCTGCAAACCCTGTTCGATCACCTGCGGCTGGGGCGGCGCGGGCGCCTACAGCGATGGCAAGCTGACGCTTTCCCCGGACGTCGGCGGCTGGCTCACTGAATACGTGGGTCGCGCGGAACTCGAGAAACTCATCACTTACGTCGACCGCATCTGGGTCGAATACGGCGCGCCGGAGCGCATACACGGCACCGACCATGACAAGGTCGAGGAGATCCGCCAGCAGGCGATGCAGTCAGGCCTGCGCCTGGTGGACGCGCCCATCCGCCACATGGGCACGGACCGCTGTCCGCTTGTGTTGCAGGCGATGCGGGATGACATCAACGGCAAGGTCGAAGTGGCCACGCGCACCGTTGTGCAGAAGATACTGGTGGATAAAAAGAAGGTGATGGGCGTCGAGTTGAAAGACGGCTCGACCATCAAGGCCAGGGTCGTAATAATAGCCCCCGGCCGCGAAGGCTCATCCTGGCTGGTCGACGAGGCGAACAATCTCGGCCTGACCCTGGAAAACAACGCCGTCGATATCGGTCTGCGGGTGGAAGTACCGGCGATAATCATGGAGCCGCTGACGAACACGCTTTACGAGTCGAAGCTTCTCCATTTTTCCAGAAGCTTCGAGGACGAGGTGCGGACCTTCTGCATGAATCCGAACGGCTACGTTTCCCGGGAGGCCTACGGAGATGTCGTAACCGTGAACGGCCACAGCTATTCCGACAGGGAATCCGGCAACACGAATTTCGCCCTGCTGGTCAGCACGAAGTTCACCGAGCCGTTCAAGGAGCCGCTCACATACGGGCGTTCCATAGCCAGGCTCGCGAACCTGTTGGGCGGCGACATTATCATTCAGCGCCTTGGAGACCTTCAGATAGGCCAGCGCACCACGACGGCGCGGCTGGCCCGCAGCACGGTGACGCCCACGCTGAGGAAATGCACGCCGGGTGATCTCTCCTTCGTGCTGCCTTACCGCCACATGCGTGATATCCTCGAAATGCTCGAGGCGATGGACGAGCTTGTTCCCGGCGTAAATTCAAGGGAAACCCTGCTTTACGGGGTCGAGGTCAAGTTTTACTCGGCAAGGCTGGAGCTCAGCAAGGAGCTGGAGACGAAGATAAAGAACCTGTATGCTGTCGGCGACGGCGCGGGTGTGACGCGTGGCCTGGTTCAGGCTTCGGCATCCGGTGTGATCGCGGCGCGTTCGGCCATGGAACGGCTATAACAAAACTCGGGGACACCATACCGTAACAGGATTTTAGGAGAACCATGCCGGCAACAGTTGTAGTGGGAACTCAATGGGGCGATGAGGGCAAGGGCCGTATCATCGACAACCTGGCTGAGAAAAGCCAGATGGTGGTGCGTTTCCAGGGCGGCAACAACGCCGGCCACACGATCGTCAACGACCAGGGCGAGTACAAGTTCCACCTGATTCCGTCGGGGATTCTATATCCGCATGTGATGGCGCTGATAGGCAATGGCGTCGTGATCGACCCGCGGGTACTCTGCGGCGAGCTCGACGGATTGAAAGAGCGCGGCATCTCGGCGGACAACCTTCGCCTCTCGGGGAACGCCCACCTGATCATGCCCTA
>JBBAAB010000063.1:0-7853 GCA_041658445.1 Thermoleophilia bacterium | reverse complement strand
TAGTCTCCCATTCAGCCTTGGCTTGAGAGACATCCTCAAATAATTGCTGGTTGGCGAGGGCCAGGGCCAGCTGGTCAGCGACGGGCTGCAACATGTCCGCGGTTCCCTCTTCATAGGCATGCGTTTTGACGCTGGCCAGGTTGAGGCTGCCCTGAGCCTCGCCTCTTGCTATCAAGGGCATGTTGATCTGCGACTTCATGCCTTCATCAACAAGCTTCGACTGCTCGTCAAATCGCATCTCCCTTTCGATGTCTCCGGTTGTGTATGGCGCCTTGTTCTGGATTACCCAGTCCGCAGTCGTGTTTTGCATAGCAATATTGGTATTGCCTGAATTAATCAGGGGCTTGCTGTCGGAAGAAGTGATGACCCTGTTTTTACCGCGCACCCTTTGTACAACGGTCATGCGGTCCAGATGGACCAGGATCCGCATCTCTTCGGCAAACTTGTCAAAGTTCGCCTCCAGATCAAAACTGGAGGTAAGTACGGCGGCTATACGGCGCATCACCTTCTCCTGGTTGGCATACTCGATGGTTTTGGAGAACAGGTCGGCGTTTTCCACGGCCATGCCCACCTTGGCGCCAACCATACTCAGGAGATATTTATCGTCACTCGTAAACGCATCGGGCTCAACGGCCACCAGCGAGATAACTCCGACAATTTCTTTTTTTACCATCAGTGGCGCCCCGATATAGGAATGAAACCCGGCGTCAACCGCCGCCTGGGCAGCCGCTCCCAGTTGATCCAGGTCGTTTTCTAGCACAGGCATGCCGTATTCGGCAACGTGGCCCGGGCATCCTCCTACACTTGCGCTCGCCGGTAATTTCGCAAGAATCGTCCGGAAAGCGGCGTCTATCCCCCGCGAGGCGGCCAGAACCAACACCGCACCACCCTCTCCACTGGTGTGAATAAAACCCGAGTCCGCCATGGTGCCGCCGATCAGGCTGGCGAGAGAGGCTTCGAAGATCGTGTCCAGCTCAAGAGAGCCGGCGGCTGCGCGGCTGACACTGTTTAATACTGCAAATCGTGCGGCGCTGTGTTCGGCATCTTCCTTGGACCGCCGCAATTCGGAGATATCGTGAAGCACGATAGTCCTGCCTTCCTCCTGGCCAAAATCATCGAGGATGAGCACTACCTGTCCGCTGAAAACCCTCGCGTCGATATCGAGTTCAAATTGAATCATGGCATTCCTGATAAAGACATCGCAGCGTTCGCAAGCGTCCCGCTTCTGTTTGAATGTCCCCTGGATCTGGTTGTAGCAAAAGGTGCCGCACTGGAGCCAGCAACGACGATCGGGGCTGCCGTGTGACGGGCAATCGGCTTTGGCGCAACTCTTGGCCTCCCAGCATTTCACCATGTCCGACTCGAGGACCCGGGAGTTGATGGCCCGCTGAAGCTCGGGTATCCCTGAGTTAGTGGTGCGTTCCACCTCTTTTGCAGTAATGCCCAGTGCCCTTTCGGCCGCCGGATTGACCGATACGATAACACCGCCGCGGTCCACCACGATGATGCCGTCGCCAATACTCTGGTGGATGGAGCGGATGCGTGCTTTTTCATTTTTCAGCTGGGTGGCCTGGCGCTCGAGCGAGGCGGCCATGTCATTGAAGATGCCTCCCAGCATGGCAAGCTCATCGCGCCCCTTGACTTCAACCCGCTGAGAAAGGTCGCCCCGGGCCATTTGAAGCGAGGCTTCTGATATTTGCTTTACAGGCCACAACAGCTTGCGTGTGGAGTATGTTGCGATTACCAGGCCGACTCCCATAAAAAGAAAGATGCTTGCCCACATCATCTCGGATGCAAACTCGCGGGATTCATCCTGCCTGGAAATCGCTTCATGTTTATCGGCTTTATACAGGTCGTTTAGTTGAACACGGATATCAGCAGCCTGATCAAAAAGTGGTTGCACCTTTTCCTCGGCAGCCGCAACGATAAGCGGATTCATGTTTCCGCTCATCGTTGCCGGTATGAACTCGGATTCGACAATACTCTGAATCTGCTCATGCAGAATACGACAGTCATTGACCAACGATAGCTCTTCGGGGTTATCAATATTTTGTGTGGCTGCTTCATTCGCCTGCTGCACCCGGATTGCTCCATTCCTGAAATCACTAACAGCTGCTGGTTTTTGTTCGTAAATCATTTCGTAAATTGCTTCCTGCTCCTGCCTCATGCCGCCTTGTATTTCGTATAACTGTTCATGGATTACATCTTTATCCTGAATCACGGCATTAGTCTCATCGGTGACTTTCTCCAAGTGGAAAACGAAAAAAAGGGGAATTGGCAACATGGCCAGAACCAGCAGAAGCGGTAGCGCGATCCTGCGCCCTAGCCCGGTGCTGAAAACGCTCAGTGTCTCAAGTAGTATTTTTTTGACCTTTTTCATGAAATCAGAGGGACTCCGCAAGTGGGAAAGCCGTGGGAAATATTGTAAAACACCCGGTGGCGGCCGCCCTTTAGCCGTTGCCCCGTATGGTTTTCTATCGGCCCGAAGGGGGATAGCTTGACGGACATCAACTGGAGCGGAGCGGCGCGGATGCCTGGAGGGCCCGTGGATTGTGTGGCCCCCGCATTAAGTTATTGAAAAACCGCGTCGGGGAGTACCTGCAAAAGCACGAGAACTGCTATACCCTTGTCTGACCTTTTCCCCGGATGACGTACTTTGAACCCGTCATCTCTTCGATGCCCATTGGACCACGCGGATAAACCCGGTCGGTATTGATGCCGCTCGCCGGACCGATGCCGAAAGGCAGGCCGTCGGTGAGGCGCGTGGAGGCATTCCAGTAGGTGGCGGCGCTGTCTATAAGTGCCAGAAAGCGTTCAGCGATTTTCTCGTCTTCGGTGACGATGGCGTCGGCGAGGCCCGAGTGGTAACGGCGTATATGAGTGATTGCCTCATCGAAGCCGGGGACCACTTTTAGCGAGAGGATGAAGTCCAGGTATTCGGTGTCCCAGTCTTCCCCGGTAGCCTCATTCCACTCTGGAACAATAGCCCGAGCCGCTTCATCGGCGCGCACCTCTACGCCGGACTCCTTCAGCCTGGCGGCCAGCGCGGGCAGCACTTTCAGGGCCACACTTTTGTCCACGAGCACCGTCTCTACTGAATTGCATGTGCCGGGGCGGTTCGCCTTGGCATTATTTATGATTTCCACGGCCATATCGCGGTCTGCCGAGCTTTCAACATATATGTGGCACAACCCCCGGTAGTGCTTCATTACCGGTATTTTCGATTTTTCCATCACGGCGTTGATAAGCCTGTGGCTGCCCCGGGCGATGATGAGGTCGATCAGCCCCGTCAGTCCCAGAAGCTCCTCGACAGCCGTCCGATCGGTTGTTTCCACGAACTGGATGGCTCCATCCGGCATGCCCGCCCCTTTCCCGGCATCAGCCATGAGCCGGGCCAGCGCCTTGTTGGAGTGGATTGCTTCGGAGCCACCACGGAGAATTATGGCGTTGCCTGCCTTTATGCAAAGAGCAGCGGTGTCGGTCGTAACATTGGGCCTGGCTTCGTAGACGATGCCGATGACCCCGATTGGCGTGCGTACGCGCGACATCTCCATGCCGTTGGACGCGGTCCAGGCTTTAATAACTGTTCCCACGGGATCGTCGAGCGCCGCCACGTCCCGCAGGTTGTTGGCCATGAGCGCGACGCGTGCCCTGTCCAGCATCAGGCGGTCCATCATGGCGGCGGTCAGCCCTTTGGCCTTGCCGGCATCAAGGTCCTTCGAGTTGGCTTCCTCTATCTCGCCGAGATTGCTCTCAAGGACGTCGGCCATGGCCAGCAGGACCGTGTTTTTGGCCTCGGTTGGCAGGACCGAAAGTTCGTATGACGCCGCGCGTGCGGCTTCTGCTTTTTCGGTTACCGTGGGCATCTTGATTCCTGGAAGCACACCTTATAGTTTATTATGCTCAGAACCTGCATATTATATACGAAATGTTTGTAGGGTCGGCCGCTGCCCCTGGTTTGAGATTTGCGGCTGATGCCGGCAGGAAAAGATCCCTAATTTCCAAGGTGAAAGGAGAACGACCATGGCTGATGCAGACGATGTCATGATTCCGCTGGATGTCCCGACCGCAAAGAGGGGCGAATACGTCGACAACTTCAACCTGATGACGAAGTCGTCGGGCAGGCTGATGCTGTTCGCGGGCGACCAGAAGGTTGAGCATCTGAACAAGGACTTTGTCGGCAAGTACGAACTTGGCGAGATCCCGGCCGATGACGCCGATCCCGAGCACATGTTCAGGATCGCCAGCAAGGGCACTATCGGCGTCTTCGCCACACAGATCGGCATGATTGCCCGGTACGGCGCCGATTACGCCGGTGTTCCTTATCTTGTAAAACTGAACTCGAAGACCAGCCTGGTGAAGACCGCGACGATGGATCCCTTCAGCAACCTGTGGCTCGATGTTGACCGCGTCGCTGAATTCGCACTGGACTCCGGCTTGAA
The DNA here is from genome assembly GCA_041658445.1 of Thermoleophilia bacterium. Classification (GTDB taxonomy): domain Bacteria; phylum Actinomycetota; class Thermoleophilia; order BMS3ABIN01; family BMS3ABIN01; genus JBAZWE01. The sequence goes on along the minus strand of JBBAAB010000063.1, from coordinate 3,411 downwards.
AATTCCAGCCGTAGGCTACACGATCTATCTGGGCAGCACTTACGAGCCACAGATGCTGACGCAGGCTGCAAAGCTGGTAAACGACGCACACCGCCATGGTATGCTGACCGTGCTCTGGATATACCCGCGCGGCAAGGATGTCGCCGATGAAATGGACCCGCATCTGATCGCCGGAGCCTGTGGTGTCGCGCTCACCCTGGGCTCCGATTTCGTCAAGGTCAACTACCCGAAGGCCGAGGGCCGGGAGTCACACGAAATCTTCAAGGAAGCCGTCGCGGCGGCCGGCAGGACCCACGTAGTCGCGGCCGGCGGATCGTCCACCGACGCCAATGTCTTCCTGCAACGCCTCCACGACCAGATCCATGTGAGTGGGGCGATAGGTAACGCAACCGGCAGGAACATCCACCAGAAACCGCTTGATGAGGCCGTTCGCATGTGCGACGCCATCTCGGCTATCACGCTGGCCGACATGTCGGTGGAAGAGGCCGAGAACATCTACAACGGGAACAAGTGCCTCGTGCAGGATGCGTCCGCCTGGAGCATCGCGTAGCGAAACAAGGGCGTTTCGCATTATACTGGCGTGGTGATCATTGATTTCCACACCCACATATTTCCGCCTGACGTAATCTCGAATCGCGAGACGTACCTTGCGCAAGAGGAGTGGTTCGCCCACCTCTACGGCTCTACGAACGCGCGCATGGCGACCGCCAGCAATCTTGTTGAGGAGATGGACCGCTGCGGAATCGACAGGGCTGTCGTTTGCGGTTTTGCCTGGAACAGCTTCGATCTGTATGTGGAGACCAACTCCTATATCGCGGATGCAGTATCCCGCTTCCCGGAGCGTCTTGTGGGTTTCGCCAACATACCACCGTTGCACCCGAAAGCTACCGTGGAGCTCGAGCGCTGCCTGGACCTGGGGCTCAAGGGTATCGGCGAACTCAAGCCTGACGGTCAGGGCTTCGATCTTGCCGACGAAAGCGGCATGCGACCTTTGTCGGCGGTTGCGGCTGAAAACGGGCTGCCCCTGCTCATACACCTCAGCGAACCGGTGGGACGGAAGTACCCCGGCAAAGGCCGCACCAGCCCTCGCAAGGGGTACGAGTTCGCTTTGCAACATCCCGACCTGAAGCTGGTCTATGCCCACTGGGGCGGAGGCCTTCCTTTCTATGAGCTGATGCCTGACGTCAGGAAGGCGCTGACCAATGTCTATTATGACTGCTCCGCCAGCCCGTTTCTATACGAGTCCCGAATATACAGAACGGCAATCGACTCAGTCGGCTGCCGAAAAATCCTCTTTGGCAGCGACTTTCCCCTCATCTCTCCGGAGCGATATGTGAAGGAGTTAGATAAAGCCAACATAAGCGTGGACGAGCGCGAGGCCATCATGGGAGGCAACGCCTCCTCGTTTCTGGGTGAGGTGTGCTCATGAACCTGCGCGAAACCCTGGAGCTGCTGGCCAGCGGCAAGCTCAGCGTCGAGGAGGCACAGTCAAAACTATCCCTGGCGGGGATCGCCGCGGTGGCCGACTTCGCCCGTCTCGACTTGGACCGTCATGCGCGAAAAGGTGTGCCAGAGGTAATCTATGCTCCCGGGAAAACAAACGATCAACTCACAGGGATCTGCTCGGAGATGCTAAAGCAGGCAGGGCGGGCCATAGCGAGCGGTGTTAATACTGAGCAGAGACAGGCCATAAAGGAAAAATTTGCCGGACTTGTGCGGGAAACAAACGAGGACGCACGGATGATCGTGATTCACCGTAGCGGCTACGAGCTGGAGCAAACCGGTGGCAGGGTGGGCATCCTTTCCGCCGGCACCGCCGATATCCCCGCGTCCGAGCAGGCGAGGGTCGTCGCGGAGGAAATGGGCTGCGAGGTCATCAGGTCCTACGACGTAGGCGTGGCCGGAGTCCACCGCCTCGTGGATCCGTTGCGCCAGATGATCGAGGCGCACGTTTCCGTGATCATAGTTGCCGCCGGCATGGAGGGCGCTCTTCCGTCGGTTGTCGCGGGGCTTGTACCGGTACCGGTGATCGGTCTGCCGACCTCGACCGGCTACGGACTTGGAGGCGGCGGCATCACGGCTCTGCTTAGCATGTTGCAAAGCTGTTGTCCCGGCCTTGTGGCCGTAAATATCGATAACGGTGTTGGTGCTGGAGCGACGGCCGCACTTATCGCCAACCAGGTTGCCGCCAGTGGGCTCCACAGCGGATAAATCCCTCCCCAGGGTCCAGAATCCCCGCAGGTTTCCGATACAAAAAGCAGGTTGACCAACACGGATGGCTCTTTATGCTCACGCATTCTCTAGCAAAATCCATAAGAATGAATCACGACGAAGTGTTGCGGCGATGGCTGGAGAACCTGCACGGTCACATTGCTGATGACTTTGAGCAGATGTTGCTGACCCCCATGGGAAACGGAGTGGCCACCAAGCTGCTGGGTTATGCGGTGGAATATCTCGAGGCAGAAGATTACCAGCGGAGCGAGATCCTCCATCGGGTCTGGAACGCAGCCCGTGAGGCTTCTTTCCGTCGCACTGCCGTAGGTTACAGTCTGCCGGATATCATTACAACGGCTCTTGCCTTCCGCAACGCCCTGCAGGAAACGTTGCTTAACAACGTGACCCCTTCAGACTCGGTTGAGGAACATAAACTACTTAAAGGAGTCCTGGCAATCGACCGACTGGGCGATTCAATCATCTCTGGTGAAATAGCAGGCTACTTCGGCTACCAGGGCTTCCGTGAAGACGGGGAAGAAGAACGCGAAATAGCCTGAGCTGTTTGGGGTTTCCTGTTTAACCGCGTTCTAGAAAAGCGTTAATCCGTTTTCCCTCCAAACCCCCATCTGCCTGAATTTTTCAGATCGTTCCTTTTTCCTGACTTGCGGGTTTATTTCATCGAGCTCGCGCAGATTATCCTCCAGAGCCTCCTTGAGAATACGTGCCGCGGCAGAATGGTCGCGATGCGCACCCCCTCTTGGTTCCGGCAATACCTCGTCGATAACGCCAAGCTCAAAGAGTTCGGAGGATGTCATCCGCAGTGTCTGTGCGGCAAGGTGCGCCTCCGCGGAGTCCTTCCAGAGAAGGGCGGCGCATGACTCGGGCGAAATAACGGAATAGATCGAGTTCTCCATCATCAGCACCCGGTCGGCCAAGGCAAGCGCAAGTGCTCCGCCACTACCTCCCTCACCGATAATTACAGCTACCGTGGGCGCGCTTAATCTGGCCATACACATGAGGGATCCCGATATGGCACCGGCCTGGCCGCGGTCCTCTGCAGCCGCGCCGGGATAAGCGCCGGGTGTGTCGATCAGCGTCAGCACGGGAATACCGAACTTGTCGGCCATGCGCATCAGGCGCTGTGCCTTCCGGTATCCCTCGGGGCGCGCCATGCCGAAGTTGCGCCTGGTGCGGGCT
>JBBAAB010000062.1:0-7874 GCA_041658445.1 Thermoleophilia bacterium | reverse complement strand
CATCGTGAGGCCATAGCGCGGCATGGTTACTGTTCCATTCACCGCCGTTCCTTCAGATGCGAGTTGCCCGTGCTTGAAGAATCATGATGAGTAAAGAAGACTCCCGCCGCACCCGGGGCAGGGCGGGGGAGGAGATCGCGCGCGGCTACTTAAGTGACCATGACTATTCCATCCTGGCAAGTAACTTCCGCACCCGCTACGGTGAGATAGACATCATCGTCCAGCGCGGCGGCATCGTGGCTTTTGTGGAAGTGAAAGCACGCCGGGATAAACAGTTCGGCGAACCCTTCGAGGCTGTAAGCCCACGCAAGCAGGGCCGGATACGACGTATGGCCGAAATGTGGCTGGCGGCCAACGAGGGTGAAGCCGCGCTGGCCGATTGTGACTTTCGCTTCGATGTCGTCTCGATAATGCTCGATGAAAATGACAGGGCCGCTCAACTGCTGCACATCGAAGACGCATTCCGGTAGGACTTTCTCGAGCAGTCACGTTTCCTTTTTTCTCCAGGTCTGACCGTGATTGCAAGAACCCTGATTCATCTGATAACCTGACAATCCCACTCTGACCCTCCACGTTGCGGAAGCATCCCGTTACTCCTCCTAAAAAGGAGTGATGCAGATGCTGGCCAGGTTGCACAGCTACGCAGTGCTGGGGATGGACGCCTACCCAGTTGAAGTTGAGACCGACCTCAGCAGGGGGCTGCCCGCCTTCAACATCGTCGGCCTGCCGGACGCGGCTGTTCGCGAGTCCAGGGAGCGCGTGCGCGCCGGCATGGTCAACTCGCAGTATGAATTCCCCTTGCGCCGGATCACTGTGAACCTCGCTCCGGCCGACGTGCGCAAGGAGGGGCCGTCGTTCGATCTGCCGATCGCCCTTTCATTGCTGGCCGCATCGGGGCAGCTTGAGTCCGAAAGTCTGGAAGTCTATGGCGCCGCCGGGGAGCTCTCCCTCGACGGCAGTGTCAGGCGTATCAACGGTTCGCTTTCGATCGCCGAAGCCGCCAGACAGGCTCGATGCCGCGGAGTGCTGCTGCCCGCGGCCAATGCCGAAGAGGCGGCCCTCATCAACAACATCGAGGTGATCGGGGTCGAATCACTCAGCCAGGCGGTTGAATTCCTCAAGGGTGAGGCGGCGATCGCGCCCGCCAGGGTGGATGCGCTGGCTCTACTCTCGGCGCTTCGCTCGGACCGTCTTGATCTCGCGGACGTAAAAGGCCAGGAACATGCCCGCCGCGCCCTCGAGGTCTGCGCCGCGGGTGGTCACAACCTTTTGATGACGGGGCCACCCGGCTCCGGAAAGACGATGCTGGCCCGCCGGCTGCCATCGATCCTGCCGCCGCTCGATATCGCGGAAGCCATCGAGGTCACCAGGATCTATAGTGTCGCGGGACGCCTCAATAGCGGTCGCTCGCTTATCGCCAGCCGTCCGTTCCGCTCACCGCATCACACAATTTCCCATATCGGGCTGACCGGCGGAGGAGGCACACCCAAACCAGGAGAGGTCAGTCTCTCCCATCTGGGCGTTCTCTTCCTGGATGAACTGCCCGAGTTCTCCCGGCAGGCGCTGGAGACTCTGCGCCAGCCCCTCGAGGACGGCCGTGTCAGCATCTCCCGGGCGCTCCTCTCGGTGACATACCCGGCTCGCTTCATGCTGGTCGCAGCCATGAATCCCTGCCCCTGCGGACACCTGGGGGACGCACGCCAGCCATGCATCTGCATCCCCCAGCGGATAGCATCGTATCGCTCCCGCATCAGCGGACCCCTGATGGACAGGATTGACGTTGCAGTGGAGGTTCCCGGACTCACGAAAAAGGAAATTCTGTCTGGCAGGAACAGAGAGTCCTCCGCCGCTGTTGCGCAGAGGGTTGCCTCTGCCCGCAAGAAGCAGTCGGAAAGGCTAGCGGGTACGAATACTTTTTGCAACGCGCAGATGAGCGTCGGCCAGACGGAGCGCTCCTGCCACACCAGCGCGGCAGGAGCCAGGCTTCTCGACAGCGCCATTGAAAGGCTGTTTCTGAGCGCCAGAGCCCACCATCGAATTCTCAAGGTATCCCGAACGATCGCGGACCTCGAAGGCGTCACCGGGATCGAACCACAACATATCGCTGAAGCCATCAGCTATCGCAGCATGGACAGGAGGGGCTGGAATGGGGTCTGATCGCAGAGCCGCGCTGGCGCTCACCTGTTTTATGGCCGAGTATGGCTGGCCGCTGCGCGTGCCCGCGGGGAAGATGACGATACGCGAATTATGGAGCTGTCCCGACCGCCTCCTTGCCGGTCTTCTCAAGCTGCCGGCGGCAGAGACCTGGCGTATCGAAGCATTCAGACGCTCGTTCTCAGCCGGGCAGATGTTCGAGGAGCTGAGAAGGAAAGACGTCACCCTCGTCACTTTGGGCGAAGAAGGCTATCCTCCATGCCTCGCCGAAATACACGACCCGCCTTTGGCGATATTCTTCAAAGGTTCCACTGACCGGCTGGACGAGTTTATGCGACAACCGCGTCTCGCCATCGTTGGCGCCCGCCGCGCTTCCCTTTATGGGATCGATGCGGCAACCGCGCTCGCCGGGGGCCTGTCGCGGCACGGCGTTTGCGTGATCAGCGGTATGGCATTCGGCATCGACTCGGCGGCTCATCGTGGCGCACTTGAATCTCGAGGCGGAACCATCGCCGTGCTCGGCTGTGGCCCCGATGTCGTCTATCCCGTGACCAACCGGCTTTTGTACGCATCATTACTGGAATCTGGCCTGGTTATCTCCGAATACCCGCCTGGAACCAGGCCGCGCCCCTGGCGTTTTCCGGCACGCAACCGCATAATCTCGGGGCTTTCACGCGGGGTGGTCGTAGTCGAAGCAAAGGAAAAAAGCGGGGCGCTCATCACCGCGGACTTCGCGCTCGATCAGGGAAGGGATGTTTTCGCCGTGCCCGGCAGTATTTTCTCTGATCTGTCAATTGGTCCGAACCGTCTTGTCAGGGGCGGCGCCACGATCGTGACCGGTGCCGGCGATATTCTCGAAGAGTACGGTATGGAATTGGAATCGACACAAGAAAAATCAGTCCGCGAGACTCCGCAGGATCTCGAAGAGAACGAGAAGCTCGTTTTAAAAGCAACCAGTGAAAGGCCCCGGCACCAGGACGAGCTTGCGGCACGCTCCGGCGTTGACGGTGCTTCGACGGCCGCCGCGCTGGTTTCACTCGAGATCAGGGGTCTGCTCAAGTTCGAGCAGGGACATGGTTTTCGCCGCAGCAACTCGAGCTGATCAGCGTCAGCGGGATGTGTGGCTATTTGACACAAAAAAGGATGAACAGCCTGCGACGTCGAAAATATACAAACTCTAGTTATTTGATAAAAATTGGAAGCCGCATATAAACCAGGAGAGGCGAGGGATGCCGATCTGGCGATTCTGGAGCGATATCTCGCTTCATTGAACCAGCTCGGCAATTCCCAGAAAACGGTAGTCGCCTATAGGCGTGACTGCCGTCATTTCCTGCGCTATGTCGCAAGGGACGGCAGAAAGTTCCCCCGGGAGATCGATTACCGGTTCCTGCGGCGTTATGCCGCCCACATGGCGAACGCGAAGTACGAGAAGTCGAGCATCAGCCGCAAGCTGTCGGCGGTGCGCGGGCTGTTTCGTTTCTGCAGATCCGAAGGCCTGCTTGAATACAGCCCGGCGGACTCGCTGAGCTCTCCCAAGCAGCCGAAAAAGTTGCCGGTTGTTCTCAGACCTGCCGAGGTGGAATCATTTCTCGAAGCGATCGAAACCAGAAAGCCGCTCGGCCTGCGGGATCGTGCCATATTTGAGCTTATGTACAGTTGTGGGCTCAGGAGCGAAGAAGTCATAAACGTGAGAATGTCGGATCTTGACTTTGAGCAGGAAGAAATCAGGGTAACCGGCAAGGGCGATAAAACCCGGATTTTGCCGGTGGGGGAGGTTGCAATTTATGCAATTCGGGAATATTTGAAAAAAGGAAGACCTGACCTGGTTTCTGAAGGGGAAGAGGGCGCCGGTGAAGTGGATGCCCTGTTTCTCTCTGCGCGCGGGAATCAGCTTGGCACGTCGGATATCCGCCGCAGGACTACCAAATACGTTAGAATGGCAGCGGTTAAGACAAGGACTTCATCACATGTGTTCAGGCATTGTTTCGCGACTCACCTTCTCGAAGGGGGCGCGGATTTAAGGGCGGTACAGGAATTACTGGGTCACGCTTCGATTTCGACGACCCAGCGTTATACGCATGTCAGCGGCGCCCACCTGAGGCGGGTTTATGAAAAATCCCATCCCAGGGCTCGCCGGTAAGTGAAAATAAAAGACAGAATAGAGAATGCCGGAAGAAGATAAAGAAATACTCGAGTTATGGCGCAGGTATAAAGAGGATGGCGACCCGAAGGCCAGGGACAGGCTGATTCTCAACTACGCCCCTCTCGTAAAATATGTCGCGGGCCGTATGGGGACCAATTTCCCATCCCATGTGGATGAATCCGATCTGATCAGTTACGGATTACTGGGGCTGATAGGGGCTATCGAACGCTTCGATCTCTCCCGAAATATCAAGTTCGAAACCTACGCCATCACCCGCGTCAAGGGCTCAATACTCGATGAGCTGCGCTCGCTCGACTGGGTTCCCCGTTCGGTACGCAGCATGGCGAGGCAGATTGAAAAGAGCAGCGCCGCCCTCGAGAACAAGCTGCATCGGGCGCCCACCGACGAGGAACTGGCCAAGGATCTCAACTTGAGCATGCAGGAGTTCCACGAAGCGCTCACGCGCATCAGCAGCAGCTCGATGGTCGCGCTCGAGGAATTGTGGACGATCTCCAGTACCGGAACCGAGTCCGTGGCCCTGATAGACACGATAGAGGACAGGTCGAGCAAGGACCCGGCCAAGGTGGTCGATATCACGGAAGTGAAGGAGAGGCTCGCGCACGCGATCTCCAACCTGCCCGAACGGGAAAAGATCGTCATCGCACTCTACTACTACGAAGGTTTGACGCTGAGGGAGATCGGCGATGTCCTCGGTGTTACGGAATCCCGCATCTCACAGCTGCATACGAAGGCTATCCTCAGGCTTAAGGGCCGCCTCAAGGATCAGGTCGAGCCGGTGCCGCTCAGCTAAAATTTATCTCCGCTTTATCCCCAACTTTGATCCCTTGCCGGGAAAAATAACCCTTGTTGGCTTCGACCGCGTAAATGTAGGCCTTGCCGGGTCCGTGCTGGGTCAGCGTCTGCGCTTCCATCTCCTGGATATCGATTATGGTCCCGTCACCGGAGAGAAAGGCAATTGACAGTGGTATCAGTGTGTTCTTCATCCAGAAGGGTGTGGTGACCGGACTGTCCCAGACGAATATCATGCCGCTGTCGGCATCCAGGGAACTAACACCCATCAACCCCTTCTCTTTTTCCGCGCCTGTTCGGGCGACCTCGACTTTGAGGATTGAATCACCGGTAGCGGCATGAAATACGACCTGTGCCCTGCTTGTTGAGGTTGTGGAAGCTGAAGATGTTGAGGAACCAGAAGACGTAGGGGGCACGGTGGAAACAGTCGTGCCCGGAGAATCCCCACAGCCAGACAAAAAGACCAATATCGCAAACAGCGAGATCCCCGCCGCCAGCCTCGCCGCCCACGCGAAAGGCTGCGATCTTTCCGCAGCCTTTTCGCCTGAAGGTATAATTCGATTAAACATGTGTCATATTAAAACAGATTCCCCCGGTTGTGGTCCATTCGCCATCAACCCGTGCCCTATGACTTCTGGCCGCTTTCATGTTCATCCTCGCTCCGAGCGCACGTACCTTTGATTCCGCAGTAAGTGAGTACCCCGACAATCGGTGCCAGAACAAGAAGGAAAAACAATATAAGAATGAATTCCAGCATAGCCATCCACCTCCAGAGGCTCTGTCGCCTTACACGATTAATATACCACCCGGGTCGCAGGTTCAAAACGGCGACGCGCGTAATAAAGTATCGGCAGTGGGTCCGATGCCGTTCAGCTAACACACCTTTTTACGCGTTTCGGGGACTTTTTATGACCTGTTTCGGTAAAAACGTTGCGAATGCAGTATTTAGGGTATGATTCAGGCTGAGAAAAAACAGCTGCTTTTATATGATGGATCGGGCAGCGGTCAAAATGAATCCGGTCACCTGGAGGAAATAAGTTGAATCAGGAAAGAGTGGACAGATTATTCGACTGGGCCACCACCAGCGGTGTGCGAATCGTCGCGATGATCCTGGGCGCGGTAGTCCTTTATTACATCATTCGTACCCTTTCGAGGCGTTTGTTCCGTGTTGCCGGCCGAAAGATGAGCGACAGCTACCTCGTGACCCGCGAACAGGAGATGCGGGCCAAGACCCTGGCGGGAATCATCCGCGGCGTGTTTATCGCCGTAATCGTCGTTGTAGTCTCCATGATGACTTTAAAGGAGTTCGGCTACGACGTCGGGCCGCTGCTTGCGGGAGCCGGAATCGCCGGCCTGGCCATCGGCTTCGGAGCCCAGACTCTGGTGAAGGATTTGATCGGCGGATTCTTCGTGCTCTCGGAAGGGCAGTTCTACGTGGGCGATGTGATCCAGGTCGGAGCGGTCAAGGGCATGGTTGAGGCCATCAAGCTGAGAACCACGCTGGTTCGCGACGGTGAGGGCATACTGCACATAATACCGAACGGAGAGATGAGGGTGGTCTCCAACCTGACCAGGGGATGGAGCCGCGTCAATCTCGACGTTTCGGTAGATTACCGGGAAGACATGGACAAGGTTATCGGGATTCTAGCTCAAGTGGCGGCGAGCGTCGCCGCGGACTCCCCGGTTTCTAAATATTTAATCGAAGGCCCGAGCGTCCTTGGCGTGGAGAACATCGCAGGAAAAGCGGTGACCATCCGCATCATCGCCCAGACCGAGCCATTCAAGGATCCCGAAGTCGCCCGCGAGCTACGCAAGCGCATAGCTACCGCGTTGAGTGCCGAGAAAATAGAAATAGGCGACGCGGCCGCCGTATAAATAACGACCCGGCTTGCGCCTGTAATCAGCCGCTTCTATAATCTTACAGGTCGGGTTTGGCGAAGCTGCACCCGGCAAACACACACCCGCATGGGGGATTAGCTCAGCTGGGAGAGCGTTTGGCTGGCAGCCAAAAGGTCAGGGGTTCGAATCCCCTATCCTCCACCAAATTCTGGCCCTTGGAATGGCTTACCTAAGCCATTTTTTGTTCACATATCGATGAGACCTTAGGGGATTCGAACTTTTTTCCTTATAATGGATAAAATCGTTGAATTTTCTTATTGGATTAAAACCTTATATAAATAAATATATTCACAATAGTTTAATTGCATGGGGTAAACGCAACACAGTCAGTATGAAGGAAAGCCTGTAGATTCTCGCCAACATGATAGGGCGAACGAATGGAGTGGCGGCCGCTGAGAACCGTACTCGGCTTTAAGCTTGGGCGTCATGACGTCTCTATACTTTACTAACAAGGTAACATTCACCCTCGCCTGACACTGTGATCAGCCAAAAGCGGCGCAATCATGTCGTTAAGTTCTGAAGCATTAAATATGGAAAACAAAAATATTCCTCATTTACAGCAAGCATCCAACTTAAACTGGACTATTCTTTTTATTTGTTGGTTGATCGTCAGTATTGCCACGCTAGGGAGCCTGTTTTTTAGCGAAATAATGAAATTCCCTCCGTGTGATCTTTGCTGGTATCAGAGAATTTTTATATACCCGTTAGCGATAATAATTCCTATAGGGCTCTTCCCATTTGATAAAAGAGTTATTAAGTATAGTCTTCCATTAGTTTTTATGGGATGGAGTATTGCCCTCTATCAGAATCTTCTTTATTACGGGATTATTCCCGAAAGCATAAAACCCTGTAGCCAGGGTGTATCTTG
>JBBAAB010000061.1:0-7886 GCA_041658445.1 Thermoleophilia bacterium | reverse complement strand
GACAGCACGTGGCCCATATAAAGCCTGCGATAAAAGGCGGGACGTGCAAAGACTTCTTTCAATGTTCAGGGAGAACTTTCAAGGGGAAAGCTTGAACCAGCTGCTGTCCGGGAAAAAGTCAAGTGCCCGTTTACGGAGCCTGGCTTGACTACTGATTATAGTTATAGCTATCTCTCCATAGCATTCATGACCCTGCTGGACGTGGTGTTCGTGCTGGGGCTGCTAGGCGTATCCAGGCTCATACAGCGGCGCCATATCTACCCGGAGAAAATCACCCCGTATGAGTGCGGTATTCCGCCGATCGGTGACAGCCGCGCCCCCTTTGCCGTCAGGTATTACATCTTCGCATTGCTGTTCGTCGTCTTCGACGTGGAGGCGGTCTTCCTCTATCCCTGGGCCATGGTCTTCCGCAGCCTGGGCATGACCGGCTACATCGAGATGATGATATTCATCGCCGTCCTGCTTCTGGGCCTGATCTACGCCTGGGGCAAGGGCGCCCTGGAATGGGTCTGATATGTCTTTCCTCGAGAAATTCGAACATCCCAACATCCTCACCACGACCACCGACAAGCTGTTCAACTGGGCGCGGGCGAACTCGCTCTGGCCTTTCACATACGGACTTGCGTGCTGCGCCATCGAGATGATGGCTTCCACGATGCCCCGGCATGACATGGCGCGATTCGGCATGGAGGTCTTCAGGGCCTCCCCCCGGCAGGCGGACGTCATGATCGTCTCAGGCACGATCACCGACAAGATGGCGCCGATCATCACGCATCTGCACCATCAGATGTCCGAACCCCGATGGACTATCGCCATGGGCGCCTGCGCCTGCAGCGGCGGCATGTTCTGGGATTCATACAACGTGGTCCAGGGAATCGATCTCCTGATACCGGTAGACGTTTATATCCCCGGTTGCCCACCCCGGCCCGAAGCCCTGATTTATGGAATGCAGCAGCTGCAGCAAAAGGTCCGGCAGGATACGCAGGTAGGCAAATTCAGCAAGATGGCCGACGATCCTCTCGGCGACTTTTTCAGGATGAAACCCGAAGGCGGCGGTGAGAGTTGACGGCGGAGGCCCTGAAGCTGACCGCGCCGGAGGTGCTCGAATATGCCAGGGATCTCCTGGGTAAACTTGCGCTCGACCTCACCATCTCAGACTGGCACGTGGTTATCGAGGTTGGGGCGGAAGACCTTCCAGAAGCCGCCCTGCGCCTGCGTGACGATGAAAAACTGTCGTGCAAATACCTGAGCACCATCATCGGTGTCGACTATGAAGAGTGGATGGAGACGCTTTACATGTTGCGCTCACTGGACCATTCGGTGCCGGTGCGTTTGCGCGTCAAACTCGATCGTGAACAGCCCGAAGTGCCATCTGTCGCGTATATCTGGAGCGGCGCCAACTGGCACGAGCGCGAAGCATACGATTTCTTCGGTATCCAGTTTCAGGGCCATCCGGATTTAAGGCACATTCTTATCAGGGAGGACATGGACAGCTTCCCCTTGAGAAAGGACGCCCGGCCGCATCGCAAGCGGCGGCGTTCAGGACAGGTAACCGGCATTGAAGAACCGGTGCGCCTCCCCGGTGAACCTGACAGGAGGGAAAGGTCATGACCGCGGCCGGAGAAATCACGGGTCAGGACCGCTCGATTCTGCATCTCGAAGAGATGGTCCTCAACATGGGACCCCAGCACCCTTCGACCCACGGGGTGCTCCGGCTGGTGCTGCACCTGGACGGCGAGATGCTCATCAGCGTCGACCCGGTGCTGGGATACCTGCACCGCGGCTTCGAGAAGCTGGCCGAGAACCGCACCTACCTGCAATACCTGGCAATGATAAGCCGCCTGGATTACCTTTCCGGCATCTTCATGGAGTGGTCCTACGTGCGCAGCGTCGAGGCCCTGATGGATATCGAGGTGCCGAAGCGCGCAGAATATATCCGCGTCATCATAGGCGAGCTCAACCGCATCATCAGCCATCACGTCGCCATCGGCGATTTCATGCTCAATCTGGGCGCCGTGACCCCCTTCTTCTGGGTCTTCCGCGACCGCGAGGACGTCATGGACATGCTGGAAATGGTGACCGGCCAGCGCATGATGTACAATTTCATGCGCGTCGGCGGCGTCCGCTGGGACCTGCCCGACGCCTTCGAGGCGGATTGCCGCAAATTCCTCAAGGAATTCCCCGGCAGGATTGACGAGTATGAGCAGCTTATAACCGAAAATGAGATCTTCCTCGCCCGTACCCTGGGGATGGGCATCATAAAGCCTTTCGAGGCGCTCGACTACGGCATCTCCGGCCCCAACGCGCGCGCCTCCGGGGTTGACTGGGACTTAAGACGTGAGGTCGGCTACTCCGTCTATCCCGAATTCGACTTCGACGTACCGCTGGGACAGCACGGTGACTGTTTCGACCGTTACAAGTGCCGCATCGAGGAAATGCGCCAGTCTGTGAGGATCGTGGAACAGGCGCTCGACTCGCTCTGCGGAGGCCCCGTGAACCTGAAGCTGCCGCCGATGTTGCGGCCTCCCGAGGGCGACTTGTACCGCGCCGTCGAATCACCGCGTGGCGAGTTCGGTGTATATCTGGTTTCCAGGGGCGGCTTAAGGCCCTGGCGCCTGAAGCTGCGGGATCCCACCTTCTCGGCAATCTCCATGATTCCCATGCTGACGCCCGGCTACAAAATCGCCGACGTGGTGGCCATCGCCGGCAGTCTTGACCTGCTTATGGGAGGTGTGGACCGTTGAGCGATATCATTGATTTCCTGAAAAATTTCCTGCCGGGATTCGCTCTGGCCCTGTCCGTTATCGGCGCCAGCGCCGTCGTCTTTCCGTTCGCGATGCGCCGGCTCTGGGGCTTCATCTGCGACCGCCTGGGCCCAAACCGCGTCGGCCCCCAGGGGCTCCTTCAGCCTTTCGCCGATGGCCTCAAACTGATCATCAAGGAAGATGTCACTCCCGCTCAGGCTAATCGGCTGCTGTTCCTGCTGGCGCCTGCGGTAGCGCTGACAACGCCGATGCTCATGCAGATGGTCATACCTTTCAGCGAAGGCTACACCATGGTCGACCTGAACATAGGGTTGATCTACGTGGTTGCCGTAGGCGCATTCAGCGTCCTTGGTATCCTTATCGCGGGCTGGGCTTCCAATAACAAGTATTCCCTGATCGGCGGCTTGAGAGCCGCAGCGCAGATGATCTCCTATGAGATACCGCTGATCCTGACCATCATCGTCGTGGCGCTGCTCACCGGTTCTCTCAGCCTCAACAAGGTCGTGGCCGCCCAGGATTCGGTATGGTTCGCTCTCGTCCAGCCGCTGGGTTTCATCATTTATGTGATCGCCGGCGTCGCCGAGCTCAACCGGACACCTTTCGATCTGCCGGAGGCGGAATCCGAGCTTGTCAGCGGCTATAACACCGAGTACGGTGGTTTTCGCTTCGCTTTCTTCGCCGCCCTGATCGAGTGGGGCAACGTGACCGTGTGGGCCATAGCGGGATCTACACTTTTCCTCGGAGGCTGGCGCGGACCCTTCTTCGGCAGCCCGTTCTGGCTGGCGTTAAAGTGCTTCATCATGGCCCTGGTTATTATCTGGTTTTTCGCCACCTTCCCGCGCCTGCAGATAGATCAGCTGATGTCATTCGCCTGGAAGATATTGATACCCTTAAGCCTGTTGAACCTTGCGGCCACGGGTCTCTTCATCGTGCTCTGGCCGGAGAATTTCCTGCTCCCGACGGCGATAGTGAGCTGGTCCTGCATAGCCCTGTTCATCCTGTTCTTCCCGGGCGCGGTCAAGAAGGTCCTCATGCGCAAGCGCCTGAAACTCCTGGCTGAGAAAAGGCTGACCGCCCTGATTTCCGGAACGGGAAAGGGCGGGATCAGATCGTGAGGAGACTTTTTTAGATGCTGGGACTGATTAAAGGCATGCATGCGACGATAAGCCACCTTCTTACCCGGAAGGTGACGGTCCAGTATCCCGAGGAACGCCGACAGCTGCCGGAGCGCTCACGCGGACTTTTGCGCATGCGGCTCAAGAACGACGCAGTCGAGCCGCGCTGCATTTCCTGCACGCTTTGTGAACAGATCTGCCCCTCGGTGGCCATCAGGGTCGTATACGAAAACAAACAGGCCGAAAATGTCTGGAAGCTGGACGCGGGCGCCGGCACGATGCTCTCCTATTTCAACCGTGGCAAGCAGGCCGTCGGCATCGAAGAGTGGCCCGGGGAGGATGGCGCAGCTAACGTGAGAACCGGGGACAGTTGCCTGGCCGGTTCGTTTATCGATGCCGAACGCTTGACGCCACTGGCTCTCTCCGGGGTCGCCGGCCGCACGGGAGTCTGGCTGAGCCAGATATTCGGCGTCGCCACTTTTTATGATTCGCTGGGGCCGGGGACGCCATCGATCGAACCCGCCCCACAAGTGCCGCAGCACTCGGCCACGGTCGAGGGCTGCCCGTCGATCCTGCTTGCCAATCACGGCGTCATTGATCCGGACAGCATCGATGCATACAGCGGCACGGGAGGGTATCGGGCCATCAACAAGTCGCTGACAGAGATGAGCCCGGAAGAGATCGTGGAAGAGATAACCTTAAGCGGCCTGCGCGGACGGGGCGGCGGCGGTTACTCGACCGGCGGCAAATGGAACCTCTGCCGGGCTGCCGGCGCGGCGCAAAAATATGTTATCTGCAACGCCGACGAAGGCGATCCCGGCTCATTCAAGGACCGTTCGATCCTGGAGAACAACCCGCATGCGGTCGTCGAGGGCATGATCGTCGCCGGTTACGCGACCGGGGCGAGCCAGGGCGTCATCTATATCAACGCCGAGAACTCGCTGGCGCTGGAACGGGCACGGCGCGCCGTTGACCAGGCACAGGACCGTGGCCTGCTGGACGACGAGATACCCGGCACTGGATTCACGTTTTCCATCCGGATCAACGCCGTTCCGAGCGCTTTTTTAGGCGGCGAAGAGACAGCGGCAATCGCCACGCTCGAAGGCAATCGGCCGATGCCGAAGGTGCGGCCCCCATGGCCGGCGGCCGGGCAGGGACTGCACGGGATGCCGACGCTGGTGGAGAACGTCGAGACCCTGGCGACGGCGCCGTGGATCATCAACAACGGTGCCCGCGCTTTTCAGAAGATTGGCTCTCCACACGCGCCCGGGACCAAGCTTTTCAGCCTGACGGGGGCGGTCGGCAAGCCCGGCCTCTACGAGGCTCCGCTGGATATCACTTTAAAGAAACTGGTCGAGGAAGAAGCCGGCGGTTTTGCCGGTGACATCAAGGGAGCCCTGGTGGGCTCCACCAGTGGCGGTTTCCTCTCGCCCGGACTTTTTGACATTCCGCTCGATTATGATTCGCTGGCTGAGACCGGCGGTGACTTGAGCTCCGGCGCCATCGAGCTGCTGGGCCGTGACACCTGTATCGTGGACCGGGTAAGAGAATGCCTCGCTTTCTCCACGGGGCAATCCTGCGGAAAGTGTGTACCCTGCCGGCTGGGCACGAGCCGGCTGCTGGATATCGTGGACAGGATTTGCGAAGACGGTGGCACGGAGAAAGACCTGGACCTCGCCGCGGACCTGGCCCAGGACATCCAGGCGGGCGCGCTCTGCGGCCTGGGGCAGGGGTCCGTGAGACCACTGCTGACCGGCCTGAAATTTTTCAGGGATGAATTTACCAGCCATACCGGCAGGGATCGAAGCTGTTCGGCTGGAAAGTGCGCCGCCAAATGAAAAGTGGAGACAGATGAGAGAGCGTATCGAGACATTGCCGCCAATCAGGCAGCCGGGAGGCTCGCTGGTCACATTGATAATAAACGGGCAGGATGTAAAAGCCCGTGAGGGAGACACGATCCTCGAAGCGGCCAAGGCGCTCAAGATAAAGATACCGCACCTGTGCATCCTCAAGGAGCTCGAGCCTTACGGAGGCTGCCGAGTGTGCGTGGTCGAGGTCGAAGGGCTGGACCGGCCCGTGCCATCCTGCGCCACTTTCGTCGAGGAAGGCATGGAGGTCACGACAGATTCGGAGAAGTTGCACAAGCTGCGGAGAACCTACCTGGAACTGCTGCTCTCCGATCACAACGCCTACTGTGTCCCTCCCTGCAAATACGGCTGCCCCACCCAGGTTGACGCTCCCGCATTCATCGGACTCATTACGGATGGTAATTACGACGAGGCCCAGCGGGTTCTTAAGGAAAACCTGCCTTTCCCCTCCATAGTCGGGCGCATCTGTCCTCATCCATGTGAATCGCAGTGCCGCCGCGCAGAGGTCGAGGAACCCGTCTCCATAAGGGTTTCCCATAGATTCGTGGGCGACATCGCCATTGAAAAAGGTTTTCATCCGGAAGAACCCGCCGAGCCCAGCGGTAAACGCGTGGCTGTTATCGGCGCCGGGCCGGCCGGACTCGCCAACGCTTATTATCTGGCGCTGAAGGGACACGCGGTCACCATCCTTGAAGCCCTGCCGGAACCGGGCGGCATGCTCCGATACGGTATCCCGGAATACAGGCTGCCCAAGCGGGTCCTGAACGCCGAACTGAAGCCCCTCTGGGATATGGGGGTCGAGCTCAAAACCAGCCATTGCCTGGGGCCGGACTGCTCCATAGACAGTCTCCTGGGTGAAGAAGGTTACGACGCGGTATTCCTTGGCATCGGAGCCCACGAGAGCATGGCGATGGGTATCGAGCGCGAGGAGCTTGCCGGTGTCATCCCCGTCATCGACTATCTGCGTGAGGTTGCCCTGGGTAACCCGCCTGAGATCGGGGACAGGGTCGCGGTCATCGGCGGCGGTTTTTCCGCCATGGACGCCGCCCGCGTATCAAAGCGGCTGGGCGCGAAAGAAGTCACCGTCATATATCGCCGCACCGAGAAGGAGATGCCCGCCCATGAAATCGAGGTCCGTGACGCAAAGGAGGAGGGCATCAAATTCCTCTACCTGGCGGCGCCGGTAAAGGTTGAAGGCGATGGCCGCGCTACTGGCGTCATCCTCCAGAAGATGGAACTGGGAGAACCGGACGAAAGCGGGCGGCGGCGGCCGGAGCCGGTCACGGGTTCCGAATATCTGATGGAACTCGATACGATCATACCGGCGATCGGTCAAAAGCCGAAGCTGACCTACACCGACAGTGATGGCAATATCGATTGTATCTTTCTCGACGAGGACACGGGTGTGCAATGCACTCGCCGTCAGACGATCGTCGTGAACCCTAAAACTTTTCAGACTGACCGGCGGCCGGTTTTCGCCGGTGGTGATGCGGTCACCGGCGCGGCGACAGTGGTCCAGGCCATCGGCGCCGGCAAACATGCCGCCCGGGCGATGGACGCCTGGTTGCGGGGTGAAAACATGGCCAGGTACGAGGCTTCCCTGCCTCAACTGGAGCAACCGCCGATGATCGCGATTCCGGCCTGGCGGCCGGAGAAGCTCGAGCGGCAATTGACTCATTCCGTCGGCGCCGAGGAGCGCGGGAACAACTTCCGCGAAGTCGAAATGGGATTTTCAGAGAACGCGGTCAAGAGCGAAGGCCTCCGCTGTATGCAATGTATCTGTGAAGGCGTGGAAACCTGCAAGCTCCGGCGCTACAGCATCGACCATGACCTGCTCAAGCGGGAAGGCAACCGCTTTGCCGGCAAGCAACACATCTATGGCCGCGACACGAGGCATCCGTTTATCCAGCGAGATCCAAACCGCTGCATTAACTGTGGCCGCTGCGTCAGTGTCTGCAAATATATAACCGGGTCAGGTGTTTACGACCTGATACGCAGGGGGGCCGATACCATCGCCAGCACCGCGTTCGACCTGCCCTTGTCTGAGACCGATTGTGTCTCCTGCGGCCGCTGCGCAACCAATTGCCCGACCGGCGCCCTTTTCCTGAGAGAGCGGGAGCTGAGCGACTGGCATCTCG